>JBBUAV010000075.1:0-3716 GCA_038058585.1 Patescibacteria group bacterium
TGGCTTTATAAGTTCCTCTGCCGGAACACCGGATGCTTCGGGAGCAACCTTCACGGGCCGCGACATCGGATACTCGTAGAATTTATCGGCCTTGGTGAAAATAAGGGCTTTAAGAGCCAGGCCGACGAGCTGCACGGTGCCGATAGTTATAAGAACCAGTCCTATCAACGAAAAGAGATATAAATAAATTTTTCTTATCAACGGATATTTATTCATGTTCGCTCTGTATTTTTCCCTGGAGGGTCCGTAGTTCTTTTATCGCCTTCTCGGCTTCTCCGGACTGGAAAGACTTCGAATGCCACAGATAATCGTGCTCCATAAAACTCACCCCTCTCCCCGGAATCGTGTGGGCTATGATTACCGTCGGTTTTTCGTATATGGCGTGCGCCTCGGCAACCGCGGAAATTATATCGTGAAAATCGTGCCCGTTTATCTCTATCGCATGCCAGTTGAAGGCTTCGTATTTGGCGCGTAGAGGCTCGAGGGGCATTACGTTCTCGGTAAAGCCGTCTATCTGGATATTATTCCTGTCTATTATCACCGCGAGGTTGTTCAGCTTGTGTTTCCCGGCAAACATCACTGCTTCCCAGGTGTTTCCCTCTTCGTGCTCCGCGTCCGAAGTAATGCAGTATATCCTGTATTTCTTGCGATCTAAGTTGGCCGCAAGCGCCATTCCTATTGCCTGGGAAATCCCGCTTCCGAGCGGCCCCGAAGATGACTCAATTCCGGGAAGAGACCCTCTGTGCGGGTGTCCCTGAAGACGGCTGCCAAGCTTTCTCAGGGTTTTGAGTTCCTCCACCGGAAAATAGCCGGCTCGCGCGAGCGCGGCATAGAGAATAGGACAAGCATGACCGTTCGAGAGGATCAGCTTGTCCCTATCCGGCCAGTGCGGCCTCTTCGGGTCGTGATTCAAAATGTGAAAATAGAGCGCGGTGACGACGTCGGCCAAACCCAAGGGCCCCGCGATGTGCCCCGACCCGGCGCCCGAGACCGCTTTTATCACATCCTCACGCAGGCGGTTCGCCATCTCCTCCAGAAATTTTATTTTGTCCTCGTGAATTTCTCCTATCATACGGAAATTAATTCCTCGTAGGCCGACTTCGGGTCGGCATTCCCGAAAATATACGTTCCTGAAACTATCTTGTCCGCTCCGACGTTCTTCACCGTTTTCGCCGTGTCAAAATCTATTCCGCCGTCAACTTCAATTTTAGCATCAGGTACGGAACGCCGCAAAAATTCTATCTTATAGAGCGCGATCGGCAGAAACTTCTGGGCCGGCGGGCCCGGATAAACTGCCAAAACCTGGAATTCTTTGAACTCATCAAGGTAGGGTTTAAGTTTATCGACGGGCGTTTCGGGATTCGAGGAGAGCATGAGCTCCACGCCGTGCTTCCGCGCAAGCGCCGATATTTGGCGCAGGGTCTTCTCGTTAATTGTTTCCACGTGGATAATCAGGCGCTTAGCCCCAGCATGCAGCCATTCCTCGGTGTGCTTTTCCGGCTCTTCCACCATTAAGTGCGCCTCCAAGTTGAATCCCTTGGCCATATTCTGCCAGCCGGCGGGGTCGTTCCAGGTTTTATTGAAGGTGAATTTCCCGTCCGCAATATCAAGATGCAGCCAATCACCGTCTTTCAAAAATTCCTTAGCGAGGCGGATCTTCTCCACCGCGCATTCGAGATCCAAACAATTTATGACCGGAATCACTTCCATCCCGTTAGAAACAGATCGCGATCAATGCGATTCTGCAAGATTATTTTATGGCAACGACTATGCATTGGATAAAATTATAGTTTTGACAAAGCGACCGCGGCTTCTAACGGGACCATTCCGTTAATTACCCTCCAGCGAGGCAATTTTTTTAAGGCGCCTCTTGTGGTTTTCCTCGCCCGAAAACGGAGTGGCCATAAAAACCCGGACCATGTTGTCGATTTCCGCTTCGTCCGTAAAGTCCGCGGCAATACTCAGGACGTTCACGTCGTCGTCGTGGCGCGCGCTGTAAACCTGGTCAGTGGAAAATCCGAGAACGGACCTCACGCCAGGAATTTTGTTGGCCACAATATCCACCCCGGCTCCGGAACCGCAGAAAAGGATCCCCTTGTCCCTATTCGGCTCGGCGGCCACTCTCTCTGCGACGGCTTTTGCAAAATCGGGATAATCATCCCCTTCTTCCTTCTTCAAAGCTCCCGTATCGGCCGTCTCGTAACCCTGGTTATGTAAAAGACCCTTAACATGCTCCTTTAACTGGAATCCGCGGTGGTCCGCGCCGAGATAAATTATCATTATTAAACTTATATAAGTTCTGCCGCCTTTTCTGCGTGCTTCAATAAAGTTGCCACGTAGCCGGCTTCATTGTCGTACCAGGAGAAAACTTTCACCAAGTTTCCGTCAATAACCTTAGTGAACGAAAGGTCCACTATCGCGCCGTAGGGTTCACCGATGACATCCGAGGAAACAATTTGGTCTTCCGTAACTTTAAGGACGCCTTCCCAGCGTTTGTCTTTGGCCGCTTTCCGAAAAATATCGTTGATCTCTTCGGCGGTGACTTTGCGCTTGGCCACGAACGTTATGTCGGCTATGGAGCCTGTTACGGTCGGCACCCTTATCGCTATCCCGTCGAATTTACCCTTAAGTTCCGGTATGGCGCGAGTGACGGCAATCGCCGCTCCGGTAGTGGAGGGCACAATGTTTTGCGCCGCCGCCCGGCCGCGCCGGAAGTCCTCGCTCCGCTCGCGAAGCGGCCCGTCAACAAGATTCTGGGTGGCGGTGTATCCGTGAACGGTATTGAGGACCGCTTTTTCTATTCCCGGATTTTCGGACATTATCTGGATCACGGGCGAGGCGGCGTTCGTCGTGCACGATCCATTGGAGGTAAGAACGACTTTTTTTAACTCGCCCTCATTCACGCCCATAAGGACCGTTTTTCCTTCCGTTCCGTCGGCATCTTTGGCGGGAGCGGTTATAATCACTCTCTTTGCGCCAGCCTTAAGATGCACCTTTGCCTTCTCGTAGGATTCAAAAACTCCCGTTGACTCTATAACTATGCCGATCTTCAATTCTTTCCACGGAAGCCGTGCCGGGTCTTTAATCTGTAGAACGCGGACCTTACCGCCGCCAACCACAAAATTCTCGCCTTCTATCTTAATATCCTTCTTATAGCGTCCGTAAACGGTGTCGTATTTCAAAAGGTAGGCTAAGTTTTTTGGTTCCCCCAGGTCGTTTATGGCAACTACGTCAAATCGGCCGTCGCCGAAAGCTTGCCTGAAAAAAAGCCTTCCGATCCTCCCAAAACCGTTTATGGCGATACGCGCGCGCTGCATTATGTCCAATTATAACACAAGCTGTCCCGACTCCTTATTAAAAACAGAAAGGCTTCGTGATGTGCAGAATGTGTCACACGAAGCCTTTTACGAACGGAGGCCATCCCAAGTTGCCTTGCTTCTCCGGGAAAGACGGATGGTGAGAAAAAACATATATACCGCGACCGCGACGGAGAAGAGAGGATCTACGATCCTTTCCCCGGTAAGCGCGATGGTGACTCCCGCTGCCGCAACAAGAAGACTCTGAACGAGGTCGGAGTGGACGTGGAACCGCATCGATTCGTGGGTTACGTGGTTGCGGTGAGCCGCTTCAAGCGCCCTGTGCTGCCGGTAGTTGAGATACGCGCCGAGAAGCGCGATTACTACCACGCTCCAGGCGGAAATCTCGTGGGGAAAAAA
>JBBUAV010000076.1:0-5560 GCA_038058585.1 Patescibacteria group bacterium
TATTCTCCCCGGGACAAGGCGGATGGCTAGGATTCATACTCGGCTTCCTTAACACCCCCTTCGGCAATACGGCAGCTCTCGTCATTAACGCACTCATATTCGTAATAGGAATCATCGTGGCTTCAAACGCGCCGCTCAAGATAAAACTGTCGAAAAAAGAAACTGACGCCACGGGTACCGAAGTCCCCAAGGTGACCGGAGCCGTAATCAAAGAAGGAGTTAAAACCGAGTCCGAAGCCGAAGAAACGAAGAGGGGCGGCGAAGAAGACGGGGTTAAGATATTGACGGGCAAAGTGATAGACGCGCCATCCATGAAATACAAAAAGATGTCTGCCAAACAAATGGGCAATTATGTGCCTCCTCCGCTCTCCCTCCTCAGGTCCGCCAGCGAAAAACCGACTACGGGCGATCTTCTCGCGAATGCCAATGTAATCAAAAGAACGCTCGACAGTTTCGGCATACCGGTGGAAATGGGGGAGATAAACGTGGGACCGGCGGTCACGCGCTATACCTTAAAACCGGCCGAGGGCGTAAAACTTTCCAGAATCACAGCCTTAAACCAGGACCTCGCGCTCGCCTTGGCGGCGCACCCCATAAGAATCGAGGCTCCGATACCCGGTAAATCTCTCGTGGGGGTGGAAGTGCCGAACAAGGCGGCCGCTCTCGTCCGACTCGGCTCCCTTATGAGCTATCCGGACTTCCAGAAATCCGGACTTTTGGGATTTGTCCTCGGACGCGACGTAAGCGGTGATCCGATATTCGCAGACATAGAAAAAATGCCGCACCTTCTTATAGCCGGAGCGACTGGTTCCGGAAAATCCATCCTTATTCACTCTCTCCTTATATCGCTCCTTTACAAAAATTCTCCGGCAACCCTAAAGTTGGTCCTTATAGATCCGAAAAGAGTGGAACTTTCCGCTTATAGCGGGATACCGCATCTCGTGAGTCCCCCTATAACCGAAAGCAAAAAAGCGATTGGCGTCTTCCGCTGGGCAATAAGCGAAATGGAGAGGAGGTACGATCTCCTGCTCCATGCCGGAAGCCGCGACATTAAGAGTTACAACGAAAATGGGGGTAAAGAAAATCCTCTGCCTTACTTGCTTATAGTCATAGACGAACTGGCGGACCTCATGACCTCCTACGGAAGGGACGTGGAGGGATCGATAGTAAGACTTGCCCAAATGGCGAGAGCTACGGGACTTCACCTTATACTTTCGACCCAGAGACCGTCGGTCGAGGTTATAACGGGGCTAATAAAGGCGAATATAACGAGCAGAATAGCCCTCCAGGTTGCAAGCCAAATCGACTCGCGCACCATACTCGACATGGCCGGAGCGGAAAAACTTCTCGGGCGCGGCGACCTCTTGTATATATCTTCGGAACTGTCCAAGCCGAAAAGGATCCAGGGGTCCTACGTGCCGGAAGAAGAAATAAGCAAGGTAACCGATTTCATAAGGGAGAACAACAAGAACTGGAGCGAGAACGAATCGGTTAACTTCGAGCCCAGGGAGAATAACGGAGCCGGCGAACCCACTTTCGACGAATATCTGGAAGATGAGGATGATGAACTTTACGACGAGGCTGTGCGGGTGGTTACCGAATCAAAGAAAGCGTCCGCCTCGCTTCTCCAGAGAAGACTCAGGGTTGGGTACGCAAGGGCGGCGCGGCTCTTAGATATCATGGAGGCAAAAGGGGTCGTGGGTCCCGGCGACGGAGCTAAACCGCGGGAGGTGTTTACCGAAAAATCCGATGGCGCCGCAACCGATTAATAACATGGACAACTCCGATATTGGAGAGTTGCTCCAGTTAAAAACCAGAGAACGCGGCCTAAATATAAAAAAATTATCCGATATTTCCGGAATATCGGGGGCACACCTTGAATCCCTTTTAAGGGGCGACTTCTCCAAAATGCCCCCGGCTCCCTATCTCTATGGTTACCTCAAGAAACTGGGCGATATTTTGGGATTCGACCACGGAGAGCTCTGGGAAGAACTAAAAAGAAAAGAGGCCTTGAAACGGTCCGGCAAAAGCGATTCTCTGCCCAAAAACAGGTTTGAGAGAAAAATTCCGATTAAAGTAATCGCCGTTTTCGCCGTAATGCTCGTAATGGCGGTGTATTTCTCATCCCAAAAAGACAGGATATTCGGAAAACCCATCATAACCGTCACTTACCCCGACTATAATCCCGTCGTCGCCGAAAAAGGAGAAATAACGATGACGGGCAGGCTCGAGGGCGACGGAAAGTTATACGTGAACGGCGAGGCTATAACGGTAAACGGAGACGGCTATTGGGAAAAGAAAATAATGCTCCAGAACGGAATAAACTCCTTCGAGATTTCGGCCAAGAAAACACCGGGCGGAGAAACAAAGCTCTTGAAACAAATACTGTACAATCCTCCGCCGGCGTCCACCACCACAACCGGAGCCGATTGACAATGTTTCTTCTTAAATTAAACTAAACGGTACATGATTCCTGTAGTCAAGAAAATCAAAGAAACGGCCCCGGCTTCCGAAAACGACATGGAAAATCTCATGTCCTCTCTGCGGGACAAATACGGCGAGGGGGCAGTAATGAAGCTCGGAGAAGCAAGAAGAGTTGACGTTGCGGTGGTGCCGACCGGTTCTTTTTCGCTGGACATCGCGCTCGGAGTCGGAGGCCTTCCTAGGGGAAGAGTCGTTGAAATTTTCGGTCCGGAGGCGAGCGGGAAAACCACTCTTGCCCTGAACGTCGTTGCTCAGGCGCAAAAACAGGGAGGTAGGGCGGCTTTTATCGATGCCGAACACGCGCTCGACCCGGAATACGCAGCCAAGCTCGGAGTGAAGATCAACGACCTTCTGATATCCCAGCCCGACAACGGCGAGGAAGCCCTGAACATCCTGGAGAGCCTCGTGAGATCAGAAATGATTTCGGTGGTGGTTGTGGACTCCGTGGCAGCGCTTACGCCCCGGGCGGAAATAGAAGGTGAGATGGGGGAACAGCACATTGGCAGGCAGGCAAGAATGATGTCTCAAGCCCTGCGGAAACTTACGGCGCTTGCCGCGAGAACCCAGACGCTCATAATTTTCATAAACCAAATAAGGATGAAAATAGGGGTCATGTTCGGCAATCCGGAAACAACTACCGGCGGACTGGCGCTCAAGTTCGCGGCCTCAGTGAGAATCGACGTAAGGAGGATTGCGCAGGTTAAAAAAGGAGAAGAAGTGGTAGGTAGCCGCGTGAAGGCTAAAGTGGTAAAAAACAAAGTTGCGCCGCCATTCAGGCTTGCCGAGTTCGACATAATGTACAACGAAGGAATATCCTACGAGGCCGACGTCCTGAATACCGCCGTGAAGTACGGTGTCGTTACAAAATCGGGAGCAAGTTACGGTTTTGAAGGAGAAAAACTCGGCGCCGGATTCGATAATGTGCGCGAGAAACTGAAGGAAGACAAAAAAACGCTGAACGAGATGAAGAAAAAAGTCATCGCTACCATAAAGGAAGCAGGAAAAGCCAGTTAGACCGGGAACGGAAATTTATTGACTAAATAGCACTCAATGTGCTATTTGTTTTTTAGCCACACAGTTCAAAGGAGGATTCCATGGCCTACAAACGCGAGAATCTCGTCGTTCTGATGTTCGCCGACAACGAGTGCTACACCGATGTCGTCCTGCCTGACGACCCGAAGGTCAAAAAGAGCCGGGCCGTAATTGAGGAAAACAAGGGAACGTGGACAGCGCCTCATCCGAGCGACCCCGCGTTGGCTCCCCAAACGCGGAAAATAGGCGAGAGCAGATATTTTGAACATGGATCGCGCTGGGGCGTGATCGGGGTTTATGACAGAACCCTACTGAACCATCTCGCCGCAATGGTCTCGGCAGGATGTGGAGCTACCGACAGAACTTCGCCCCATGAGGTCGACTGAAGATAGCTAGACCGAACCAACGCCGCGCTCAATCTCAATTTGAGTGCGGCGATACTTTTTATAAACGCGTGATTGCTTCCTTAAAACCCGACTCTGAAGTGCTTAGTATCAAGTTCCCCCGATACCAGCCATAGACGAAAGAAACGTCTGGTTTTGCAAACTTCATAACCCTTGCCGACTGGTCGTCCAAAACCTCATCCCCGAAACCCGAGACCGATTTCTCCTCTACGGACGCAAGAAATAAATTTACAATCTTTTTGGACTGCTCAAGCAGAGCGGTTTCATCCTTGAGAAATAGCCAGTTTTCGGTGGCCTTTAAGGGAAGGACATAACCGGGCCAGAAACCACTTTTATCCTTGTAGGCAAAAACAGTGATGTCGCCGCTGAAGTGTTCGCTCATATAGGACGGCGAGAGAATCGCCGTGTCCGCGAGGGACATTACCTCATTGGCCGAAAGATCGCGCCCGGACATGCTTTTCACGTAAACCTCGAAGAAATTAGAGGTTGAGGTAACGCTCTCGAGAACTCCGGATAGCCGCTGGCCGAACGTCTGGAGAAGCGAGGCGTCGCTCGCCACCTCCGGAACGTAGAGCATAACTATGCTGGATGATGACCTCTCAAAAACCGACTCGTGGGAAAACCCAGCTATGCGCAAAGATATCTCCGTGTCCGCGGCGGACGAATTTCCAACCGGCAATCCTCCTCCGGATACGGCATTACCCGGTTGAGGCGATTTTCCTCCGCTTAAAAACCCGTATAAGAGATATACTCCGACCGCAACTATGCCAACGAGTGCGAACACTAATACCACCAATAAAATGGTCCTGTTCAATTTTTCTCCGTGTTCTTCTCTCTCCGTCCTCTCCCCTCTGGATTCGTCCTCGAGACCGAGAAGTCCGGGGGCTTTAACCTTCTGGAATTGGGGTCCGCCGCCTCTCGCCATCGACTCCAGGTCGGATTGGAAAGTCCTGATTTTAACCTCAGGCGGAGGGGGCGGCACGAAAGATTCTGCCGGCGTTGTTGAGCCAAGAAAGCCGAGGCTTTCTCCGCCTAAGTCTTGTTTTTCAAAACCGTCCATCTGTCTTATTCTAACACGATATCGGACGGCTCTCTCTTATTCTTGTAGTTGTTTCATCGAAAGGCCTATTCGGCCGTCCTCGTCAACGCGTATGATTTTCGCCCGGACAAAATCGCCAACCTTGACCACGTCCTGCACGGTTTTGACGAAACCTTCTTTAAGCTCGGAGACGTGTATCATCCCGTCGCGGTTTCCGCCAAGGTCGACTATCGCTCCGAAGTCCAGGGTTTTTATAATTTTACCCTCTATCATTTCGCCAACTTTATATTCCCTGGTCAGCGCTTTTATTTCCGCAACGGCCTCCTCCACGGAATGAACCTCTGGCCCGGAAACAAAAACCGCGCCGTCTTCTTCCACGTCAATGCCGGCAAGACCGTACCTCTCAATAAAACCGTTTATGGTTTTCCCTCCGGGACCTATGAGTAACCCTATCTTCTCCTTGTTTATTTTAAGCTGCCGTATCGTGGGCACGAATGGGGAAAGGTTCTTGCGCGGCTCAGGAATGACCCTTTTCATAAGTTCAAGTATCTCCATTCTGGCTTTTTTGGCCTGCTCAAGGGTTTTCCTTATTATCTCGGAA
>JBBUAV010000077.1:0-9226 GCA_038058585.1 Patescibacteria group bacterium
TACCCAAGAATAACGCTTGGTTAAGATTCAGACACAGTAGAAAAAGAAGCGGACGGGGAATTTCGTTCTAGGTTCGCCTACCTGCCGTCAGGCAGGAGTCCGGTTGCCGGAGCACTTGACATTATATAAGTATGTATTATAATGTGAAAAGCTTAAATAGAGAGGAGGTGTATCGAGATGAAGATTACCCTTATCTTTGGACCACACACGTGGTTCAATGACCCCACCCTCACGTTCAACTTAGACGAAGATACTTTCCTTCCCCGACAGACGCACGAACTCGCCGACGGGACTACCGTCGAAGATGTGACTCGGCTTTTCAGAAGGAAAGTCAGGCTCGCCGAGTTCTCGAAGGCGGAAGGTCGAACCGTAGAAGAGGGACGCTCATCGGGTCCTCTCAAGGACAACGGTTACTACGTCGTTCTGTAGGAGACCCTAAGGCGCTACACTGTCCCTCATCTGGCCCTCGCTTCACCGCGAGGGCCTTCTCTCATTTCAATAAACTTTTTATTTATTTCAAACTTATTTCTAGGTATTCAAACAATTCGTGCCATTGTATCCGATTGAACTCGTCCCACCTGGGGAGCCTCCTGACCCATATTCTGCTATCATTAATCCGTGAATCCCGTTAGAAATTTTACAATCAGGTAATTACGGAAATATGACCGAAGATATTAAAGCGTATTCTATGAAAGAAGCCAGTTCTATTAAAATTCTAACGGGATGAAAACTCTTCTCCTTATCGACGCGAACTCCATCGTCCACCGTTCGTTCCACGCCCTGCCGCCACTCACAACTAAAGGTGGCAAACCGGCCGGAGCGCTCTACGGTCTTTCGAGCATCCTCCTTAAACTTTCACGTGAAGATAAACCGGATTATGCCGTGGCACTTTTTGACAGGCCGGAGCCTACTTTTAGGGATAAGAAATATGCCGAGTACAAAGCGCAGAGGCCGCCTACTCCCGACGGACTTGTCTCGCAACTTACGGAAGCACACAACCTTTTCAATAAGTTCGGCGTAAAAACATTTGAGTATCCGGGTTTTGAAGCGGACGATCTCATAGCGACGCTAGCCGAGAGGTTCAAAAAAATATCAGACCTGAGGGTGGTAATACTCACCGGTGATACAGACACGCTACAGCTTGTGGACGGCGACAAAGTCATAGTCAGGATTTTTAAAAAAGGCATTAGCGAGACCATGACCTATAATAAGAGCGTGATTGAGGAACGCTACGGACTTCTGCCGGAGCAACTCGTCGACTACAAAGCCCTGGTCGGAGACCCCTCAGACAACATAAAAGGGGTGCCTGGGATAGGGCCAAAAACCGCATCGGATATTTTAAAGGAATTCGGCAGCATAGAAAAAGCGTATAGTATTCCGCCGGACAATAATCCCCTCCTTAAAAAACTACAAGGGTTCCGGAAAGAGGCGGAACTTTCGAAAGAACTCGTAAGGCTCGACGCAAACGCACCGCTCGACGAAATAGACATAAAAAGCCTGGAATTCGGTTTTAATAAAGAGTCACTATCGGAATATTTTGGAAAATTGGGTTTTGAAAGTCTCGTAAAGAGGTTTACGGGAACCGGCGTTGTGGAAAAGGAAGACAACAAGAGGACTCAGGGTAAAATTTTCTGATTTGGCAACACTTAAATTGTCGCTGGAAGCCCGCAGTGGTATCATAAAAATAAATACACTAAACGAAAATATCCACACCCGTGTTGTTCAACGACGATCAGTCCAAACAGAAAATAGCGTCTCTCGGCGGCATTACTACGAGGCTGAAGAATATTCTTTCCTGGCCGGAGTTTAGGATCTTCTGGCTTATCCTGTTTTTACTCCTTCTTACATTCGGGGTAAGCGCAGTTTTCCTAACTCCAAAGTGGCTGCTTTTGATACAGGGAGGCCTGGTGTTGGGGATAATTTCTTCCGCTTTTGCGGGAATGTACTTATCGGCCAAATCCGAAAGGGAAAACATCATAGAAAGGAACGAGCTTAGGAATATAATTTTTGGCCTGGAAGACTCCCTGGTTGTATACGACACGGATTTCAAGATACTGTTTTTTAATCCGGCCGCCGAGAAATTCTTTAACGTCAAGGCCGCCGAGATACTCGGCAATCAATTCCAGCCCCAATACGCGGACGATCCGAAGTTGAAGCTGCTGGCCCAAGTAATATTCCCGTCGCTGGCGCCGGCGGTTATAAGCAGGTCCGGAGCGGGCGAATACCCCCAGGTAGTGGACGTCTCTTTTTCGGACCCCAAGGTGCTAAATCTGAGGATAATAACATCTCCCGTAAGCGACGAAGGCGGCAGACTTCTGGGTTTTATGAAAATAGTCCACAACCGGACAAGAGAACTCTCGGCCATAAGGTCAAAAAGCGAATTTTTGACCATTGCCTCTCATCAACTAAGGAGTCCGGCGACGGACGTGTCGTGGGCGCTCGAGACCCTGAATGCCGACGATTCAATAAAAGACACTTCCAAGAAAATACTCGAAGCAGCGTTCAAGGCCAGCTCGGAACTCCTCCGGATAATAGAGGACCTTCTAAGCGTGGCCAAGATCGAAGAGGGGCGATTCGGATACGATTTTAAGCAGACGAACATAGTTGAATTCATAACCGGTATACTGGGGCAGATTTCGCCCGCTGCCCGGAAAGTGGGCGTAAAAATTTACCTCGATACTCCAAAAGTTCCGCTTCCGGAGGTTGTAGTCGATGCTCAAAAATTAACCCTTGCCCTCAAGAACATCCTGGAGAACGGGGTCCGTTATAACGTGGAAAACGGAGAAGTGGTGGTGAAGGTCGAGAAAGTCGAAAACCAGCCGTATCTTGAAGTGAGCGTGAGAGATACCGGTATTGGTATTCCGCGTGGGGATATGGACAAATTGTTCAACAAGTTTTTCCGGTCGGAACTGGCGATCAAGGCCCAAACGGAAGGATCCGGCCTCGGTTTATACATCACAAGAAGTGTTATCCAGGCTCATGGCGGCAGAATCTGGGCCGAGTCCGAAGAAAACAGGGGGAGCGTGTTCCATTTCACCCTTCCCATGGACACCAACCTTATACCACGTCACGAAATATCGGCCGAAGATATTTAGGCGATGACGAAGAACCTCCGTCGGCCGACGTTTTTTTATCCTAAATAAATGCCGGAGTTACCCGAGGTACAGACAATGGTCGGCGATCTTAAGAGGAGAATAGTCGGTCGCAAGATAATCGGTTTGTGGTGCGACTTTCCCCGTTCTTTAGGGGGCGCAAACGTCGCGGGGTTGGGCCGGATTGTCCGTGGAGCCAGGATATCCGGACTCGAGAGATTCGGCAAGAATGTGGTTATAAGACTTATTGGCAGGGGGAATAAGCCCTGGAGACTGATTATTCACCCCAAAATGACCGGACACCTCCTTATGGGCAAATGGAAGAAGAGTAAGGAGGGATGGATGTCGGCAAGTGGTGGGCATCTGGCCGAAAAGGTAAACCAGTTTATCCACTTTCTCCTTAAACTAAGCAGGGGGGAAATGTTGGGCCTTTCGGATGTCCGTAAATTCGCTAAAATTACCTTGGAAGAAGAGAAGGAAGGATACCCCTCTTCCCTTGATAAACTTGGGCCCGATCCGACCTCGGACAGATTTAATCGAGAAGACCTAGCGCGCATACTTCACGGAAAAAAAGGAAAGATAAAACAGGTCCTTATGGACCAGGCTGTACTGTCCGGCATCGGCAATATCTATTCCGACGAGGTCCTCTGGCTCGCAAAGATCGATCCTTTAAGGAGAGCCGATTCCATTGAGTCGCGCGAGCTTAAACTTCTTTACGCGTCAATCCGCAGGATTTTAGGGAAAGCCATAAACCTGCGTGGTTCGTCGGTGAATAATTACAGGGACATCCGCGGCAGAAAGGGCAAATACGCCGAGGAGAGGCTTGTCTATCGGAGAACCGGAGACAAGTGTCCTCGTTGCGGCGCAGGGATAAGACGTATAAAAATAGGTGGACGCTCCGCTCATTTTTGCCCAAGTTGTCAGAAATAAAACAAAACGCATCTCTATGAAAAAGAGCAACAAGAAATACGTGTTCGTAGTCGGCGGTGTTATGTCCGGAGTCGGCAAAGGAGTCGCGGCCGCCGCCATCGCAGCGATACTCCAGGCAAGGGGTTTTAGGGTTACGGCCGTAAAGATCGATCCATATGTAAACGTCGATGCCGGAACGATGAACCCCACCGAACACGGCGAAGTTTTTGTCCTCGACGATGGCACGGAATGTGACCAAGACCTCGGCAATTACGAGAGGTTTCTGGGGAGAGATCTCACTCGGTCGAATTATATGACCACGGGGAGTATTTATCAGTCGGTTATTTCCAAAGAGAGAAACCTGGAGTTCGGAGGCCGTTGTGTAGAGGTCGTTCCGCATATACCCCTTGAGGTCATTCAGAACATAGACCAGGCCTATTCCAAGGATAAAGCCGACATAGTGATAACCGAAATAGGAGGAACAGTCGGTGAATACCAGAATGTTCTGTTTCTTGAGGCGGTGCGCATGCTCAAGATCAGAAAGCCGGAGAGCACGATTCTTATACTGGTAAGCTACCTCCCTCTTTTGAATGACGATAACGAACTTAAGACCAAGCCGACCCAGTACGCAGTACGTACCCTGAATTCGGCCGGCATCCAGCCGGATGTCATTTTGGCCAGGGCAAGATTGCCGTTGGACAAAAAACGCAAGGAAAAAATCGCCTTCAATTGCAACCTTAAAGAAGAAGATATAATTTCCGCTCCGGACGTGACAAATCTCTACGAAATACCCATAAACTTCGAAAGGGATAAACTGAGCACGGTTATATTGGGGAAATTAAACCTCCGTCCCCGGAAGAGCGATCTCATCGAGTGGAAAAAACTTTCCGCGAAAGTGAAGAAAGCAAGACAACCGGTCAGAATCGGAGTGGTTGGAAAATACTTCGGATCCGGCGGATTCGTACTTGCCGATTCTTATATATCAGTCATAGAGGCGGTAAGGCATGCCGCCGTCCTCTTCGGCAGAAAGCCGGAACTCGAGTGGATTGATGCCGGAAAATTCGAGAAAGACAAGAGGTATCTGCGCGAACTCGACGGTTACGGCGGGGTAATAGTCCCGGGAGGATTCGGAAGCAGGGGGACCGCCGGGAAGATAGAGGCCATTCGTTATCTCAGAGAGAATAAAATTCCGTTTTTGGGCCTTTGCTACGGGATGCAGCTCGCCGTGGTAGAGTTTTCAAGGAATGTTCTGAAATTAAAAAGAGCGGACACGACGGAGGTCAATCCGAAGACTTCCCATCCGGTGATAGACGTAATGCCCGAGCAGAAGAAAAACATAGAAGAGAAAAACTATGGCGGGACAATGAGGCTCGGCGCCTACCCGGCAGTCCTCAAGAAAGACACGATTGCCTGGCGTGCTTATGGCGCGAAAGCCCTAATTTCGGAACGGCATCGCCACCGGTTCGAAGTCAACCCCGATTACATCGGAAGATTGGAAAGAAAAGGAATGATATTCTCGGGAATCTCTCCCTCAAGAAAGCTTATGGAAATTATGGAATTACCTCAATCAAAACACCCGTTCTTTCTGGGAACCCAATTCCATCCCGAGTTGAAGTCCAGGCCGCTTGACCCACATCCTCTTTTTGTGGAGTTCATGAGAGCGTCGGCCAAAAGAAGAAACGTCAGAAAATGATAATTTTTTTTAACGGCCCCGACGACTACCGCAGGGAGGAAGGGAAAAATCGGGTAATCGCCGAATTCATAAAAAAGCATTCCCGCTTCGGCGTTGAAAGTTTTGACCTGGAATACGAGGAAGCCCGGGCGCTGTTTATGGAATTTTTGCGAAACGAGTCAATATTTACCGAGCAGAGACTTGCGGTTTTGACGAATCCCCTTACGGTTGCCGAAGACGAAAAAGTTCGGACGGAGCTTCAGAAAATCGCCTCAAGAGACGGGATAACCGCGCTTTTATCCACAAGCGATGACCCGCCGAAAACGATGGATTTTCTCTTCGGAAAAACGGTACTACACCGTCGTTTTGATTATTTTAAGGGTCCGGGTTGGAACGAATTTATAAGATCCGAAGCCGGAAAACGCGGAATGCAACTTGAAATCGGTGCCATTGGTCTCCTCGCGGAAGTTTATCTCGGAAACACTTGGGGGCTTATAACCGAACTCGACAAGGTTTCGTGTCTCGGCGGCAGCATAAAAAAAGAAGACCTCGAATCTCTGGGCCTCGAAGTTTTACCTGACTACTGGACGACATTTAGCGGCCTCAAAAGTCGCACGATTGCGCCAAGAATCATGGCGCTTGAAAGACTTTTTCAGCTTAACGAGCCGCCACTGAAAATTTTCAATATTCTCGCCTCGCAGTGGAAAGAAAAAACAAAAGAGATGGCGGAATATGATTTTGCGGTCAAATCGGGGAAGATGGATTATGAGGAAGCCTTACTGGACCTCGCGATAAGCTGAGAAAGTCTGGACTTCAGCCGGTTTGCGGTGTTCTTTTTAATGGTCTTGGATTTGACCGCCTTGTCGAGATTTTTATAGACGATCCGCAGTTGCTTTACGGCTTCGTCCAACTTTTTTTCCGCAATCGATTTTTTGTAGGCTCTTATGATCTTCCTGTAGTTGTTTTTTCTCGAGGCATTTCTTTCCCTCCTCCGGATGTTCTGTCGAAGGGCTTTTTTGGCTGATTTTGTTATAGGCATGGCAATCAGTATATCAAGAACCCTCTAAATTACAAGCTTTTCCCGACGGGTTATAATTAATATGTGATCTACACTATTTCCGGGAAACTTACGAAGAAAGGGCCGAATCTTATAGTTGTGGAAGTAGGCGGTTTGGGATTCAAGGTTTTTGCAAACGAAAGAACGATAAAGAATCTTCCGGTCGTTGGTTCGGATATTAGTCTCTTCTCCTTTCTCTACTTGAGAGAACAAGGGCCGGAGCTCTACGGATTTCTTTCTGCCGAGGAGTTAGGTCTCTTTGAACTCCTGAACACCATATCCGGCGTGGGTCCCAAGGTGGCCATATCCATCCTGGACATAGCCGACCTTAAGAGTTTGGCTGCGGCGATCAAGGAAGGCAGGCCCGATCTCTTGACGCGGGCATCCGGCGTGGGCAGGAAGACCGCAGAGAGAATAGTCTTGGAGCTCCGCAATAAGGTACAGTCCGAAATGTCCGAGATCGCGGTGAAAAAAATGGAATCCGATGTTGACCTTGCGGAGACCCTGATTGGTCTGGGATACAGGAGAGACGAGGCGAAGTCGGCCCTTGCCAAAGTGGAAGATGGCGTTGTAAACATTGAGGATAGGCTGAAAGCCGCGCTCAGGATTTTAAGCGGGAAGAGGCCGTAGTCGCAACATAAAAGAATCAAACCAATCGTGATTTTGGAGGAAATCAAAAGATTCCCGATTGTAAGGCTGATTTACAGACTGCCCGGGATAATAAAGTTCTATCATTTTATCCTGTCTTTCTTGGGGTCGCTTTTTTATGGGTATCCGAGCGAGAAGTTATTTGTAATCGGCGTAACCGGCACCAAGGGCAAAACAACGGTGCTCGAGCTCGTAAACTCCGTTTTGGAAGAAGCGGGCAAAAAGACATCCCTGATTTCATCGACGACGATAAAGATGGGCGACAAGAGAGAGAAAAACAATACCGGGAATTCGATGCCCGGCAGATTCTATTTGCAGAAATTTTTAAGCAGAGCCGTAAAGGCGGGTTCAAAATATGCGCTAATAGAGGTTACCTCGCAGGGGGTTGATCTGTTCAGGCACCGCTTTATAAACTGGAACATCGGGCTGCTGACGAACATCACACCCGAGCATATAGAGGCCCACGGTTCTTTTGAAAGATACAGGGAATCAAAGCTTGTTTTTTTGAAGTATGTCGGCGAAAAAAAGGGAAGAATATTCATTGGTGGATCAGATAGCGTCGCCTGATTTTTCCTAAGGAACCTCGGGGAGCTTGGAGTCAAAATCTACTCAAGGAACGACCACGACATCCTGCCGCTCCTGCCCAGGCCGTATCCGCAGAAGGAAGCCGCAGAGAGAGTCCCGGTAGAATTTTTTTTGAGCGAATTTAATATGGATAATATGGCTGCCGCCGCGGCGGTCGGGAAAGACCTGGGTATAAGCGGTAAGACGATAGAGGAAGCCCTCCGGGGCTTTAAGGGGATGCCGGGCAGGATGGAATTTATAACCAGGGGTCCGTTTACGGTAGTGGTGGATTATGCTCACACCCCCGATTCTTTGCGGGCAGTGTACGATTCGCTAAAAGAAGAATTAAAAGTACGGCACCGCCAGGGAGCAAAGCTTTTGTGCGTTCTGGGTTCCGCTGGCGGAGGAAGGGACAAATGGAAACGTTCGGAGATGGGGAAGATAGCTTCGGAGTCCTGTGACGAGATATTTCTCACGGACGAGGACCCGTATGATGAGGACCCACACCTCATCATCTCGGCGATCAAGAGCGGTATTTACGGCAGGATATCGCCGGATCTGGTTCATGACATTCTGGACCGCAGGGAAGCGATAAGGAGGGCGGTGTTCTCGATGAGAGAGGACGATATGGCGGTCATTACTGGCAAGGGCAGTGAAGAGTGGATCCACGTGAAGCGCGGTAGGAAGATCCCGTGGAGCGACAGGAGGGTGGTTGAGAATGTCCTAAAAGAAAGGTAAGGCTCGAATTATCATCGGGCCCCGTGTCCAACCGGATTAGTAATGATCGGTGCCTTACTCCGTTTGTTGTATTTATAAAAACCGTTTGGTTTTATCAACTTATCTGTCGATATCAAGCCCGGCGTTGGTGTATAATTTTTAAAGATGAAACTTATCTTTTACGGAGGAGCCGGTACGGTAACCGGTTCGAATTATCTCCTGGAGTCGGGCGATCAGAGAATTCTCGTTGATTGCGGCCTGTCGCAGGGCAGTAATTACGCCGAGAGGCGGAACTTCGATCCATTCCCGTATGATCCGAAAGACATAAACGCCGTCTTTATAACCCACTCGCATATAGACCACATAGGCAGGATCCCGAAGCTTTATAAAGACGGGTTTCGCGGCTCAATTTACTCTACCCCGGCCACAAAGGATTTCGCCGAGCTTCTCCTTCTGGACTCGGAGCACATTCTTTCAAGGGAGGCGTATAGAGAAAAAACGTCGCCGCTCTATACCGTAGGAGACGTTGAGGAGGTTATGAAGTCGTGGCACGGGGTCGATTATCAT
>JBBUAV010000078.1:0-1873 GCA_038058585.1 Patescibacteria group bacterium
GCAAGGACAAACCTCACGGGAATAATGCCTACAACATACGAAAGGATAGTCAATCCGATCCCATAAGCGCTCAATATAAGTTTTCTCATTTTTCTCTACTATAACATAAACAGATATTTAATCAACAGGATCTAAGAGAGTCTATGCCAAAAATACTCGCGATAAGCGCCGGGAATCCTTTGGCCATGAGGGCAACCACTACCCCCACTGCCGCATAGGTTATGGTCTTCGTGGCGTCGCCGACTTTCTTCTCGTCGCCGCTCGAGGTCATATACATAAATGCCCCCCACAAAACCATGATGACCGAGAGCGTAATTAAAATCCAGAACATGGTGTTCGCGATACGACAGAGAATATTCGTCCTGATTTCTGAAACATCACTTATGTTTATTCCTTGAGCTGAGGCTCCGCCAATAAAAAACAATTGCGGCACAATAAGCACCGCAACACGCAACACGGCGGATAGCAGTTCTCTCTTACCTTGACTCGTACTCATATGTCTTAGAATCCGCACAAGAAAATATTATCATATCTCCAGTTCGCCGACAAAATTATTCGAAAATGCTGCTTATGATTACCGGCACGCTTTTCGCCGCGAGTATGACAACCAGGCCTATCGCCGCATAGAGAAGCGTCTTCTTGCCGGTGGAAAATTGTTCAGGGTTGCCGGCGGCGGTCATCATCTGGAAACCGCCGACGAGAACCATGATGACCGCAATCGGCCCGCCTATGGCGAGTAGAAAATCAGCTATCTTGTCCGTAACGCATCTGGCGGTCTCGCAACCCAGGGGATTATAAAGACCGGCACCATAAGCGCTCGTGGAGAAAGACACGCCAATAACTGCGAGATAAAGCAGGGTCACGGCAAAAAGTACTTTTTTCATTTGGTTTAATTATAAACTCGGTATGCAAAAACTCAACCCGAAATTCCGGCTGGCTAAAGTTTTATCGACCCGAGAGGAAACGCCCTCCGCAACATCCAATTTGCAGATATCTTCCTTGCTTATTTCCAATGTTCTTGCAAAATCTTCCTCCGCAACCGCACGGACATCATTTAATGGCTGACCCGTAATGTAGATGAAAAAAGAACTGGAGCGGGTATTGTAGGTTATTTCATAGTCCTTGTTTCTCCTAATGACCAGAAATTCCTCGTCAACGCCGGCGGCGCCTACGTAAAAATTATTCACGACTATGATGCCGCTTTTGGTGCCGAGCGACAAAGTATCTCCACTCGGAGCATTCACCGGTTTAACCAGAACTCCTGTAGATGAATCGGCTTCGGTAATGTCGCTTGTTTTTTCGGATGAACCCCAGAAAAATTTAACCAGTAACACAATTATCACTCCTGCAACGACGAGCGCGATCAAGTATATTACTATTTTCTTGATATTCATCGATTAACGGTGCTTAACACTGAACCGCTATATCCCAGTGCGGTGCCACTCCGGCAATATTTCTCTCGTCGGCGTATATGGCGCCGCTCGGAGCTTGATACAGAACAGCCCCGTCGCTTCTTGTCTTGTCCTGTTTAGTATAGTTGCTGGTAATAAAATCATTTAAGCTGTCGGTAACCCTAAGGTCCGCTTTATAGCCGTTCGCGTGGCTGCATTCCCCGCTCGCATGACTTCCGGTCGTAGCCGAGGTTACTGTCATTTCGCAGTCGGGGCACTCGTTTTTAAGCCGGATAAGCTCGTAAACCGTTGATTGTTGAATACCCTCAAGAGAAGGAGCCGCAACGCCAATTTCTGCGCCATTCAACAAGAGAAATGCCTGGTCGTTACTAAGTCCGCCGCCTACACCCACCAATCCACCTCCCAGGCTTATCTCCCCCGGTTTTTCAAGCGTGGGGAACGCAAGCGTCGTTATGTCCGGG
>JBBUAV010000079.1:0-2732 GCA_038058585.1 Patescibacteria group bacterium
CGGCGTTGCGGAAATTCAATGGGCTTCCGTTGCGGAAGCCCATCAAAAAATCTCTGAAAAGGGATTATGTTTTGTCTTGGTGCCCTCGGAGGGATTCGAACCCCCAATAGCTGGTTCGAAGCCAGCCGTGATATCCATTTCACCACGAGGGCGCCTCTTGCGTGGTTGATTTCATGCTAAGACAATTCTTTTGGGCAGGCAAACTCCGGCTTGGAGAGGCTCGGTTTTCACGGTAATATTTTCATATGAACGAGTTTTTCATCTTCCAGCTGATCGTCCTTATTTTTTCCGTCGTCGTTCACGAGGTTTCCCACGGATACGTGGCGGAGTGGCTGGGCGACCAGACGGCAAGGCTGGCGGGTAGGCTTACCCTAAATCCCCTGAAGCACCTCGATCCTTTCGGCTCATTCCTTTTGCCCCTTCTTCTCTACTTCACGTCTGGCGGATCTCTGATGTTCGGATGGGCGAAACCGGTTCCCTATAACCCGTTAGTTTTAAAAAACCCGCTGTCTGCTGCGGGGAAAATCGCGGCTGCCGGTCCCGCGTCAAACCTCATTATGGCCCTCGTCTTCGGTATTATTTTGAGGGTTATTATTGTGTTTGGCGCACCTCCGCAGCTCTTGGTGGAACTTCTGGCCATCGTGGTTTATATAAACGTATTATTGGCGGTTTTTAATCTGGTACCATTGCCTCCTCTCGACGGGTCCAAAGTTCTCTTCTCTCTTCTTCCTAAAAACGAAGCAGCTCTTCGTTTCACTTTAACACTGGAACGATACGGCGTATTTCTCGTGATCGTTTTCATCCTTTTCGGTTTCCAGATGATTGTTCCGGTAATAAGACTGATTTTCTCCTTGATCGTCGGTCAGTCTCTGTAGCCCTCGGCCGGAACCGCACAATTTGACAGTTTGGCCAGGTTTTTTTAAAATCTACTGGCGCATATAAGTTTATGCCGACATTGCACCAATTAGTTAAAAGAGGCAGAAAAAAGGTAAAGGCGAAGACAAAATCTCCCGCCCTGTCTTTTTATTTCAACACCCTTAAAAACAAACCCGTTGATTCCGGCTCGCCCTTTAAAAGGGGAGTTTGCCTCAAGGTTTTTACGACAACCCCTAAGAAGCCCAACTCGGCCCTGAGGAAAGTGTGCCGCGTCCGCCTTACTAACGGCATGGAGGTCACGGCCTACATTCCGGGAGTGGGGCACACCCTCCAGGAACACTCGATAGTTGTCATCCGCGGCGGGAGAGTCAAGGACCTTCCCGGCGTTCGCTATCATGTGGTGCGCGGAGTGCTGGATTCAACCGGCGTAGAAGGCAGAAAACAGCAGAGGTCAAAATACGGCGCGAAGAGAGCCAAAACATAAAATCGATTAGCGTTCAATGAGAAAGAAGAGGGTATATAAGAAATATTATTTGCCTGACAGCGTATACGAGAGAGTAGACGTAAGTCGCCTCATAAATTACGTAATGCGCGACGGTAAGAAATCAACTGCCGAAAAGCTTGTTTATTCGGCGTTCGAGAAAATAAAGGAAGTCACCAAAAAGGAACCGATTAAAGTTTTCGAAGAAGCCATAGAAAATGCCGCACCCATACTGGAGGTAGTCTCGAAAAGAGTTGGCGGAGCTAATTATCAGGTTCCTTTTGAGGTCCGACCGGAACGGAGATTCATCCTCGCCTTGCGGTGGATAATAGGCGCGGCGCGCAGACGCAAGGGAAAATCCATGGCCGACAAATTGGCCGAAGAAATAATATTGGCTTCGAAAAACGAGGGCGCGGCTATAAAAAAGAAACAGGATACACACAGAATGGCGGAAGCGAACCGCGCCTTCGCTCATTTTGCTAGGCAGTCAAGCCGATAAATTTAAGGATACAGAATTCGTGTAAATTCGTGTAATTGGCATGCCCAGACAATATCCGATAGAAAAGGTAAGAAACATAGGAATTGTAGCCCATATAGACGCGGGGAAAACCACCGTTTCGGAAAGGGTTCTTTTTTATACCGGCGCCTCCCATAAAATAGGGGAAGTGCATACTGGCGATACCGTGATGGATTGGATGGAACAGGAGCGCGAGAGGGGAATTACCATAACTTCGGCCGCAACAACGTGTTTCTGGACGCCAACTCACAGAAAAGGGGATAAAAATTTTGAATACAGGATCAACCTCATAGATACTCCCGGCCACATCGACTTTACGGTTGAAGTAAAACGCTCTCTCAGAGTTCTCGACGGGGCAGTAGTGGTCTTCGATGGCGTGGCTGGAGTTGAACCCCAGTCAGAAACCAACTGGCGTTATGCCGATGAGTACCATGTCCCCCGCGTGTGCTTCATAAACAAACTGGACAGGATGGGGGCAAGTTTTGAAAAGAGCCTTGCTTCCATAAGGGATAGGCTTACGCAGAATGCCATTCCGATCCAGCTCAATATTGGACTTGAATCCAATTTTAAGGGAATGATAGGTTTACTCGAAAATAAGGCTTTTGAGTTTCAGGGCGAACATGGAGAACGCATCACGGAGATCGCGGTTCCGGACGAGCTTAAGGAAGAGGTGCGTAAGATGAGGCATGACTTGATTGAAAAAATAGTTGATAACGATGATGCGCTGATGCATAAGTATCTCGAGGGAGAAGAGATCGGAGTTGAAGATCTGCGGCGCGTTTTGCGCAAAGCGGTCATAGCGAACAGGATCGTGCCGGTTCTTTGCGGTTCGGCTCTGAAAAACAAAGGCGTTCAGTT
>JBBUAV010000080.1:0-12851 GCA_038058585.1 Patescibacteria group bacterium
CGTGATCATTCTCCTCAGCATCAAACCGTCTACAAGATACTTATTGGGGCGGCTAAATTTGCGCTTAAGCAGGTCATCCTCCTTCGGTTCCATAGCTAAAGCTACGTCAAGAAAACCGTCCGTCACCAAATTAAGCCAGATAATCTGGGCCGGAGAAATAGGCAACGGAAAACCCAAAAACATCGCCCCGACTATAGTGATAACTTCTCCTACGCTGGTTGAAAAAAGGTAAAGAATAACCTTTTTAATTGTCTTGAATATGCTTCTGCCCTCTTCTATCGCCGCTACGATGCTCCCAAAATTATCGTCAAGAAGAACGAGATCGGATGCCTCCTTCGCAACCTCGGTGCCTATATTCCCCATAGCAACTCCGAGGTCCGCAGCCACAAGCGACGGAGCGTCGTTAACTCCGTCTCCGGTCATGGCTATTACGTCCCCCTTGCGTCTGTAAGACTGAATTATCTTCAGCTTATGATCCGGCGTGACTCTTGCAAAAACGGAGGTTTTATCAAGGTTGTCGGCCAGTTCTTTTTCGCTCATTTTCTCCAGTTCCTCGCCGGTAATCACTTTGTCACCGTCCCTAAAAATCCCTGCACTTTTAGCAACGGAAACGGCAGTAAGTCTATGGTCGCCAGTAATCATGACCACCCTTATTCCACCTTCGGCAGCCAATCTCAACGCCTCAGCCACTTCTTTCCTTAATGAATCTTCTATGCCGTAGAAGCCGCCAAAAGTTATATTTTCAACATCAACCGCAAAAGAGGATTTGTCGTTCCTCCGAACAGGCTTTTCGTTAAAACCGAAAGCCACCACTCTTAACCCGCGGCCGGACATTTCCCTGAATACAAGCTCTACTTCTTCTCTTAAGATCTTAGTAAAAGGTTGTTCCTTTCCTCCCTTAAGTATTTTTTCCGCCTTCTCAAGCACAACTTCCGGAGCGCCGACGACGGCTATAAACTGTCTGCCGTCTTTTATAAGATTGGATGTCGCGTGGTGCTTGAGTTTGTAATCAAAGGGTATTTCTCCTAAAAGCGGCGACTCGTTTTCAATGTCGTCTTTATTAAAACCGAGCTTCTCGGAAAAAACCATTATGGCCGCTTCGGTCGGGTCCCCGACAACCTGCCAGGTATTGGATTGCTCCCTAAAGACGGCCTTGGCCCTTGCAGAAAGAACGGCTACCTTCCCAGCTGTAAGCAATTCGGGATGGTTCGGCGGATCTATGATACGTTTTTCAAGACGCATTTCTCCCTTAGACTCATAACCCGTGCCACCTACAATAAATTTTTTGCCGTCAACAAAAACTTCCCGAACGACAAGTTCGTTCCTGGTAAGCGTCCCCGTTTTATCAACCGCGATTACGCGAGCTTGTCCCAACGCCTCAACCGCCTGCAGTTGTTTTACTATCACGTTTCTTTTCGCCATTCTCCATATGCCAGTTGCCAAAACAAGGGTGAGTACTACGGGCAAACCCTCGGGTATTACGGAAACCAAGAGGGAGACGACCGTCCTGAAAATCAACGCCTGAGAATCGCCTCTTATGGCCCCGAAGAGAAATATGCCCGCCCCGATCGCCAAAATCGTAAGCACAATAAGACGGGATAAGTAGCGTATGTCCTTCCTCAGGGGAACTTCCGTGTTAATGGCGGCTACTTCCTCGCTTATTTTTCCCATAACCGTATGCTTTCCCGTTGCGACAACGACAGCCCTGCCTCCACCCCTAACCACGTATGTCCCCTTGAAAACCATATTTTTCTGCTCGGCAATATTTAAAATATCCTTTTTAAAAACCTTGTTTTCTTTATAAACGGGAACTGATTCTCCGGTAAGCGCAGACTCGTCAATAGCCAAGTTATAAGACTCGAATATCCTCGCGTCTGCCGGAACTCTGCTGCCTTCATCGAGAACGACGATGTCGCCCGGGACTACGCGAGTGTCATCTGTCACAACTTCCTTGCCGTCACGTATAACAGCCGCAACGGTCTTCACGAACTTTCTCAGGGCCATGAGCGTGTTCTGCGCTCTTCCTTCCTGGATGGTCCCCATTAGCGCGTTGAAAACCAGAACAAAAATAATTATCGATCCGTCAATTATCTCGTTCATCCATAGGACGACAGCCGCCGCCAAGAGTAAAATGTAAATCAGCGGACTGCGGAATTGGCGCAAGAAGATTAGGAATATCGAATCACCCCTCTTTAGGGGCAATTCATTGGGACCGGAAGCCTCTAGTCGCCGTTTGGATTCCTCGGAAGAAAGGCCTACGTGAAAATTTGTATTAAGCTCTTTCTCGGTTTCCTCGAGAGAAAGACTGTGCCATGCGAATTCCTTATCCTGTCGCATCATCTTTCTTGTTATATGCCGATTCTCCGTTCCTCTTCGTGCCTATGTGACTTAAAGAATATTTCAGGTCGGCGCCAATTTTCTTCCTTGGATTAAAAATGTTCTGCGGGTCGAATATCGTTTTTACTTCCGAAAAAAGGCTTGTGATCTTCTTTCCATACATTTTCTCAAGATAAGGAGTGCGTATAAGTCCGTCGTTGTGCTCTGCGGTTATCGATCCTCCATACTGCAAAACCAGGTCGTAAACCTCGTCGGATATTCTCGGTATCAGCTCCCGGATACGGGCGTTCTTGAGGTCCATAAGGGGGATAACATGGAAATTACCGTTGCCCGGATGGCCGGCTACGGTATAGATCAGGTCGGATCTGTAATTATCAAGGATCGCGTTAAGCTTCGGCAAAAACTCGGGTAAATGCTCCGGATTTACAATGATATCGTCTATGAACGGCGCGGTGTCCATCCCGCTCGTGTAGTCGTGGAGCAGTTTGAAACTTTGCCTTCTTATTGCCCAATATTTCTGGGCTTCGCTCTCGTCTTTGATCAGCCTTGTCTGCACCTTGAACTTCTTCATGTCCGAACGGAACAACTCTATCTTTCCTTCCAATTCCGCCTTGTCGTCGGACGTAAAAACCGCAATAATCACCATCTTCGGAAGACCACCTCTTAGAACCATCACGGCTTCCGGGAGAAAATCCAAAATAAGCTTTAAAAAACTGCCTTTCATGGATTTTATGATTCCAGTGAGGAACCTCAAGGCTACGTTCAAGGTTTTATCGTCATATGACTCAAGGCTCTCGGGTCTGAATTTCAGGATTTCTACTATAAGATCGGCGAGCATCCCGATGTCATTCATGAAAACTACGGCCATCCTGCTGTATTTTTTAATCTTTACGACCTTAAGCTTGGCCTCCGTGATCAAGCCCAGAGTTCCCTGTGAACCGACGAAAAGCTTGGTCAAATCAAAAATATTTTTTTCTTTATCCCACACGTTCCAGAGGAAATACCCCGCCGAATTTTTGGAAACTTTCGGTTTGGCTGATTTTATAAGGTCGTAATTTTCATCGATAAGGCCGTGAATCTTTTTATAAAATCTTCCTTCAAAGTCTTTTTTTCTTGTTTTTGACAGAAGTTCGTTTTTTGAAATCGGCTTTATTACATGTTCTTCGCCGTCGCTCATCACGACTTTAAGTTCCAGGACATAATCTTCGGTCTTCCCGTAGGCCAGGGATTTTTCTCCGCCGGAATTATTGGATATCATTCCGCCCAAGGCACACAGGTCTTTAGATGCCGGATAGGGAGGGTAAAGAAGGTTCCTTAAAAAAAGTGCCTTCTCAAAATCCCTGAAGTAAACTCCTGGTTCCACGACGGCATATTCCTTGTTTATTTCCCGGACGCGGTTGAAGTGCTTCGTAAAGTCTACGATTATGGATTCTCCAAGCGGGCCTCCCGTCATATCCGTTCCGGCGGAACGCGGAGTTAGGGAAATATTGTTTTTACCGATTTTTTTGCTCTTCGCCGCAAATTTGACCAGTTTCTTAAGGTCGTCCACATTCCTCGGGAAAACTACGGTTTTGGGCCTGACACTGAAGATGGAATAATCGTAGCTGTATTTGCGTAATGTCCTTTCGTCGTCCAAAATTTCGCCGCTAAAAAATTCCCTTATTTCTTCGGACAGCATTGTTCAATTATAACAATTATTAAAAATGCGGCGCGTTATTTCTCACGCGGCCGGAGTTAAATCAATAAATATTAACCGCCCCCTTCCTTAAGACAATTATTTTACCGTTCTTAATCGTAACCAATGTTGACGGCGGAGATATCAACTTTCCGGCATCAATATAGAAATCAACCTTGTTTCCGAAGTATTTCCTGGCTTCTCCTGTGGTATTTGCCGGCGGCTTACCCTCGATATTCGCGCTCGGCGCCACGAGCGGCCCAACTCCGATCAAGAGATCTCTTAGATTCTTCCGGGCCGGCAGGCGAAAGGCCAAAGTTCCGGTTCCGCGGTGAAGATGAGATAAATTCTTTCTCTTGCACGGGAAAACGATGCTGACCTTTCCCGGCCAGAGTCTCTTGATTATTTTTTTATCGCGCAGGGAAACATAAATACCAAACAGCCTCAACTGCGCAAGCGACCCTATTAAAATTATCATCGGTTTTTTCGGATTCCGCCGCCGCAACCGATAAATGCGCTTGACCGCGGCGAGACTCAGGACGGAACCAACGATGCCGTAAATGGTATCCGTAGGAATAACCCCGATACCGCCCTTAATAAGCGTTTTTTTCGCTTTCTTCGTTATGCTTCTGTAATTTACGGCCGCGGAAATCATTCTTTTGGTATAATAACATCCATAATTAAAAACAAATCGATTTTGCTTATAGTCGCCGCCGTCATCCTTTTGGCTGGGATTGCCTGGTATGCAAACACGAGATACACGCCGCAGGATCAAGCGCCGGCGGGAGAAGGGCAAACTAACGGTGAGACAAAAGAACAACCAGCCGCAACCGGAAACGGAACACAGACAAGTCCAAGTTATACTCCACTGTCAACGAAAAAAACATCAATTACCATTACCGTAATTTCTCCGGCAGGATCCGATAAATGGATCATAAATCAGCTGCACACGATAAAATGGAGCAAAGAAGCCGGCGCAAAAGGAAGTATTTACCTCGTAAGGTCTTCTGATGAATCCGTTGTCGGATGGATAAATTCTGAAATTGGTCCGCACCAGACATCCTACGACTGGAACACTCGCGAAGTTTTCACCGCAAGATACAGTCCCGCTAAGACAAACCTTAAAAACGGCCAGTACATAATAAAACTGTCTTTTGACAGCAGCGAAGTGGGTACGGTTTCAAGCAATGTCTTTTCGATTCTCTACCTCGACGAAGTGCCCACGACCGTCCACAACGTAACTATTCAAAGCTATGCCTTCTCCCCCAAAACCCTGACCGTGAAAAAGGGAGATAAAGTTGTATTCACCAATAACGATCCGGTGAACCACAGAGTCGTTATAGGCAACTTAAGCCCGCTCACCGTTGCGCCCGGCGGAACGGCAACCCTCGAGACCTCCGCTTTCGGCCCTTCTCCGTATAACTACTACTGCGACCTACACCCCTCAATGACCGGAACGATAGTTGTGCAATAATCTAGCCAAGAAAAGACCTATTCCTCACTTCTTTGTGGTATTTGACCGCAAAGCGATGAGCCTCGTCGCGGACGGCAATCAACGTTTTCTTCCTTACTCCGTCCGGCATCCTGCCCACAAATTCGTTTTTGCGTCTTTTGGGGCCCTTGGCAATGCCTACGACCGGGATCCTCAAGCTGAACCCCAAAAGCACGTTTCTTGCCGCGTTAACCTGTCCCCTCCCGCCATCTATTAAAATCAGATCCGGCAACGGCCAGCTGTTTTTAAATCTGCGCCTCAGAACTTCCCTGATCATTCCCACGTCATCCGAGCCCGTAACTGTTTTTATCTTAAATTTTCTGTACTCCGATTTCTCGGGTTTGTCACCGATAAAAACGACCATTGAGCCGACTGCCGACGTCCCCGAGATATTGGAAATATCGTAGCCTTCAATACGTTCCCCGACTTGTGATTCCATGCCTGTGATTTGGAATTTATCATCGGAGATGAGTGCTATGTCCTGTATGTGCTGGAGGGCAAAAAGCTGGCGGCGCAGTTTCTCGGCTTTTTCAAAATCCAGATTTTCGCTCGCCCGAGCCATTTCCCTTTTAACTCCGACTATGAGTTGCTTTTTCTTCCCCTCGAGAAACATCATTAATTTCCTGATGTTGCCGATATAATCTGTTCGAACGGCCCGGCCCACGCATATTCCCGGGCAAAGACCTATTTCGTAATCGAAACAGGGCCTGCCCGTCTTCACCGGTTTCCGGGGATCGTGAAAGCTCCAGGGGAACATTTTTCTCAGTATCCGCAAAGCCTCGCGCGCATTTGACGCCGAAGTAAACGGTCCGAAACGCCTGCTTTTACCGCCTTGAATATCTTTCCCCCGTGTAAGAAGCACGCGAGGAAAGTCGTCGCGCGTGATTTCCATGTAAAGAAAGCTTTTATCGTCTTTTTCTTTTACGTTAAAAGGCGGAGATAGCTTCTTTATAAGCTCTGCCTCCAATATCAGCGCCTCAAGCGCCGTATCGGTTTTCCTGTGATCTATTTTTCTGACCTTGTTTATTAAATTTTCTATCCTTGAATCGTGCTCGCCTCGCCTTCGCGCGCCTCGTTTCCGACGAGTCGGAGCGGGCGAGAGCGAAGCGGGCGCTTTAACGAAATAGCTCGATACCCGCCGCCTCAGGTTTCCGGCTTTGCCGACGTAAAGTACGCGGCCACGGGCGTCTTTCATCAAATAAACACCCGGCGTTTGCGGCAGTTTTTCGTAGAGCTTCAGCATACAATAAAAATCCTAGTCTCCGATGAGAAGCTTCACTGCGGCACGGACAATATCGGAAAAACTGCCACCCGTTATTTCTTCTTTGTTGTCGTCAAGATCGAAAGAATACCCGTCCATTGTTTTTATGTCGTTGCCTTTAATATAGCCAACCTTGTGGCCTTCGGAGTTGAAAACCGACTCATCAGAATAATAGCCGAGTTTTTTGCCATCCTCGTTATAGATATCATTCTCCTCTATCCAACCGATTTTCTCGCCGTTGCGCGTTATATCGTTGCCGATGATTTTTATCATGGATAAATTTTAGATCAAGCAAGGACCTTCCTCAAGTATTCTCCGGTAGAACTTTTCGCTTTCCTCGCGATCTGCTCCGGCGTGCCGACAGCGACGATCTCGCCGCCTTTTTCTCCTCCTTCAGGACCAAGATCGATAACCCAGTCCGCGGTTTTTATGACATCCAGGTTGTGCTCTATTACAACAATGGTATTCCCCCTGTCAACCAACTTCTGTAAAACTTTCAGCAAGTTATCCACGTCGGCAAAATGGAGTCCGGTAGTCGGTTCATCGAGAAGATATAAGGTACGCCTCGTGTCGCGTTTACCGAGTTCCGCCGACAGTTTTACCCTCTGTGCTTCGCCGCCGGAAAGAGTCGTTGCCGACTGACCGAGCGTGAGATACCCAAGCCCGACTTCCTCCAGGATATTCAACCTGTCGTAAAGCCAGGGAATCTCTTCGAAAAATCTGACCGCCTCTTCTATCGTCATCTGCAGGACTTCATAGATGTTTTTGTCCTTACCCGCTTCGCCGCGAGGCGAGTACTCCACCTCCAGAGTTTCCCTGTCGAATCTTTTCCCCTTGCAAATATCGCAAGTTACGTAAACTGTCGGCAGAAAGTGCATTTCAATGGCTATCGTTCCATGCCCCTCGCAATTCTCGCACCGTCCGCCAGGCACGTTGAAACTGAACCGCCCCGGTTTGTACCCGCGGACGCGAGCGTCTTCGGTCGCCACAAATAAATCCCTTATATGCGTCCAGGCACCGACATAGGTTGCGGGATTCGAGCGCGGCGTCCGGCCTATCGGCGACTGGTCTATGTTTATGACGCGGTTTATATATTCGGTGCCCAAAAGCGAATTATGCGCTCCGGGTTTATAATTCGCGCCGTTAAATTTATTGGCCAAAGTCTTATAGAGCACGTCGTAAACCAGGGTGCTCTTGCCGGAACCGGAAACTCCGGTTACGGCCGTAAAACGCCTTAAGGGAATGTCTATGTCTAAGTTTTTAAGGTTATTTTCGGCTGCGCCCCTGATTTTAATGTAATCACGGGTTTTTACGACCGAACGGCGCTTTTGGGGCACTTCTATGAACCGCTTGCCGCGAAGATATTGGAGGGTCGGCGAATCCTGCTTGATGTCCTTGATTATGTCCGGCATTGGTCCTTGGGCGATTATTTTTCCTCCGTGGACTCCGGCCGCGGGGCCAATGTCGACCAGATAGTCACCGGAACGTATCGTTTCCTCGTCGTGTTCAACCACTATTATCGTGTTTCCCAGATCGCGCAGATTATAAAGGGTTTTTATGAGCTTGGCATTATCGCGCTGGTGGAGACCTATGGTAGGCTCGTCGAGAATATATAGCGTGCCGACGAGACGCGACCCGATCTGCGAGGCAAGCCTTATTCTCTGTGATTCTCCGCCGGAGAGCGTCCCGGCCTTTCTGTCGAGAGTAAGATAATTCAATCCCACGTCGATCATGAACTTGAGACGGCTTTTTATTTCCCGGAGAGGGGTTTCGGCCACGGCTTTAAGACTTTCATTTTTAAGAGTTAGATGGCCGAAAAAGTCGTGGGCTTCGTCTATTGAAAAAGCCGTCACCGCCGCGATACTTTTTTCGCTCACGAGAACGTTAAGGCTTTCTTCACGCAAGCGCTTTCCTCTGCAAAATTTGCATATATTCTCGGACCAAATGTTTTCCGTACCCAAGCCGTGGCACTCCGGACAGGCGCCATAGGGACTATTGAAAGAAAAAAGCCGCGGTTCTATTTCCGGAAAAGAGAATCCGTCGTGCGGACAGGTGAATTTCGCGGAAAGAGAAGTTTCCTGGTCGGTGATTATCGTCACCACATCATTTCCGTATTTCAGGGCGGACTCGACCGCCTCGGCCAAGCGCAGCCGGTTATCCTTGTCTTTAAAATCCAGACCGTACGGCATGCGGTCAACCACGAGTTCGATTGTATGCTGTTTATAGCGCGATAATTCTATTCTGTTGCGCAAGGAATAGAATTTTCCGTCGACTCTGACCTCCGAAAATCCGGCATTAAGAAGATCGTACAGCGTCTGATAGTACTCGCCTTTTCTGCCACGCACGACCGGAGCGAGAATAACGATGTTCTTTTTCACGCTGTTCCTCGCAAGCTCTGTCACGACGTCGACGATTTCCTCATTCGTCAGTTTTTTTATTTCTCTGCCGCACTTCGGGCAATACGGCTTGCCGGCTCTCGCGAAAAGAACGCGCAGGTAGTCGTAAATCTCGGTGATGGTAGCCACGGTCGAACGCGGATTCGCCGAATGGCTTTTCTGGTCAATGGAAATGGCGGGAGAAAGGCCTTCTATTTCGTCCACGTCGGGCTTGTCCAGCCGTCCCAAAAACTGCCGTGCATAAGCGGAAAGAGATTCAATATACCGCCTCTGTCCTTCCGCGAAAATAGTGTCGAAAGCCAAGCTTGATTTGCCGGAACCGGAAAGCCCGGTAAAGACAATCATCTTGTCGCGGGGGATCTCAAGACTGATATTCTTGAGGTTATGCTCGCGCGCGCCTTTTATGATGATTTTTTCCCTCATAACTATAATTTTCCCCAAAGGCAAAAGCCCTAGGGGTGCAGTCGAAGACAAGTTTATCACCAAAAACGACCAAGTCAAACACGATTTAGGAACAAAAAACGGCCTCGGCGGCCAAATTCAGAAGCTTTACATGAAAGACTCCCGCATAACGCAGGAGCCTTTCGTCCCCCGCCTTGGGCGGGGGCGTGAAGTTTTCCCCTGTTTAATGGAAATACTTTCCGCTTACTTAAATCTTTGTATCCTCAGACGTCAACCCTCAGGTTGGCGCAATTTCGGATAAGTGCGATTGTATATTGCTTGATCGGAAGTATCCTCCATAGTTCGGGAAAACCCACCTTTATTTTCCGCCCTAAAAACAAAAAGTCAACGCTAAAAGTTGATAATCGGTGAATAAACCGACTGTTTATTGTGGAAAAGAGGGTAACGGCGCCGGCAAAAAGAGGAATGATTATTTCCTATTTACATCTGCGAGTTTCGGAATTTCCTTCGTAAGTTCTTTTATTTCGTCTCTAAGCACCGCCGCCAACTCGAAATTCAACTGTCTTGCCGCCTCCCTCATTTCCCTCTCTTTTTCGGCTACCAGCTTTTGCAGCGCAGTGCGTGATTTGGGAACCGGTTTCATCTCGAGCGCAAGCATCGCCTCAACGTCCGGCAATATGTCCGATATTTTCTTTATTATCGTCTTTGGAGTAATACCGTGTTTCTCGTTGTATTCGATTTGGAGTTTCCTACGCCTCTCGGTCTCCGCAGTGGCCCGCTTTATCGAGCCAGTTACGTAATCCGCGTAAATAAGAACTTCTCCGCGCACATTGCGCGAAGCCCGGCCGATAGTCTGTATAAGGGAAGTTTCGCTTCTAAGAAATCCCTCCTTGTCTGCGTCGAGTATCGCGACAAGCGATACTTCCGGCAGGTCGAGTCCTTCCCGGAGAAGATTCACTCCCACAATAACGTCAAATCCGCCCTTTTTGGCAGAGCCCTTTCTGAGGTTCGTAAGAATTCTTATGCGGTCAAGTGTTTTCACGTCGCTATGAAGATAGGTCACCTTGATTTTCTTCTCCTCGAGATAGGAGCTTAAATCTTCCGCCATCCTTTTGGTAAGCGTCGTAACGAGAACCCTTTCTTTGAACCTCACCCTCTCCTCTATCCTCGGTATTAAGTCATCGACCTGCCCGCGCGCCGGTTTTACCGTGATCTTCGGGTCAACAAGACCGGTCGGCCTTATAATCTGTTCCACGATTTGACTGCTTCTCCGTCTTTCTTGGGGTCCGGGCGTGGCGGACGTATAAATTATCTGACCGACTTTCTTCTCGAACTCACCGAATTTAAGCGGACGGTTGTCGGCAGCGGAGGGCAGGCGAAATCCGTATTCTATGAGCGTCTTCTTGCGTGAAGCGTCGCCTTCGTACATTCCCTGTATCTGCGGCACGGTCATGTGGGACTCGTCTATGACCGTCAGGAAATCTTCGGGGAAATAATCCAAAAGAGTGTCCGGCGGTTCGCCGGTGCGTCTCCCCGAAAGATGCCTCGAGTAATTTTCTATACCGTGGCAATACCCCACCTCCCTGATCATCGCTATGTCGAACTTCGTCCGTCTCTCCAGCCGTTCGGCCTCGAGTAATTTCCCCTGCTTATTGAAAAACCTCAGCTGCTCTCCGAGTTCTCCAAGTATCGCCTTTATGGCCCGCTCTCTCTCCGGGGCCATAGTTATGAAATGCTTTGCGGGAGCTATGAATACTTCGGGAACGGAAGGAGTTTTCCCGGCCTGAAATCCCAAAACCGGGTCTATCTCGTATATTTTTTTTATCTCTCCACCCTTGAGTTCAAAATTATAGACGACCTCCCTGTCCGGAGGCATTATTTCCCAATTATCGCCGCGAAGGCGGTAGGTGCCGCGCTTGAGGTCGGAGTTCGTCCTCGTGAAATGGAGCGTGATCAATTTTCTCGCAAATTCGCTTCTTTTTATTCTGTCCCCTATTTTGAAGTGGAAAATGTTTTCCGCGTAAACTTCGGGGGCTCCCAGGCCGTAAATACAGGAGACCGAAGCGACAACTATGACGTCGCGGCGGGTAAGAAGCGCCATTGTCGCGGCATGGCGCAATTTGTCTATTTCGTCGTTGATAAGGGCCTCCTTGTCTATATAGGTATCAGTTGTCGGCATATATGCTTCCGGCTGGTAATAGTCGTAATAAGATACGAAATAATTCACGGAATTATCCGGGAAGATCTCGCGGAATTCGTTGGTGAGCTGCGCGGCTAAGGTTTTGTTGTGCGCAATAACAAGTGTTGGTTTTTGGATCTCCTCTATGACATTGGCTACGGTAAACGTTTTCCCGGAACCGGTGACGCCAAGGAGGGTCTGTTCGCGATAATTTTTACTCAGACCACTAACCAAAGATTTAATAGCCGCAGGTTGGTCTCCGGCGGGTTTGTTTTTGGAAATGATCTTAAATTCCTTCATAAAAGAAATAATCGACTTGCATAGATAAAAATACTTTCGGGCAACCCCAAAGTCAAACCGGCGGAAAAAGAAAAGGCGAGGATGAATGTCCCCGCCGACCGGCCGGATATCGCCTTATTTGATATACATGCGGCCCGGTACGTTTTTGTCCTTGAAGTATTGGGTAATATCCCCTATTGGGAAGTGAAGTCCCCTCAGGGCCGCGACCAACTTGCAGAGATCTGCGACTTCATCGTCCAGAGCGGAAGGGTCTATGTCCCATGAATTTGCCGCTGCCTCAAGTTTCGCGGCTCTTTCCCGGAGTAGGATCTTCGCCTCATCGAGGTAAACATTTTTCCATTCCTCGTCCATGAGGCGAAAGGAAAACTGGTGCAAAGGGAAACCCTTGTCCAGCTCTACGACTCCACGGAGCAAACTCCCCAGGAGCCTGCGATGTTCGTCTGTTTCTCTCTCTTGTCTTAGAAAAAACAACGCGCCGACCAACAAAGCGATGGCAAAAATCACATAGAAAGCGGTTACCATGACTTATTCCTTTCTTTCGTTTTTATTCCGGCGATCACCCGTAAAAGCTGATAATCTTATAAAATTTTTTAACGAAAAAGTCAAATACTGAACAAGGGGCAGTTCTTGTGGTCATGCGGCCTCGCCGTACAATATTTCCTGCCGTAATCTATGAGAAGGTATGTGATTTTAAACCAGTCCTTCCTTGTAACCATTTTCATAAGGTCCTTCTCCATTTTTTCCGGAGTTCTCTCCTTACTTAGCCCCAAAACTCCGGACAGTCGCTTCACGTGCGTATCAACCGCAAT
>JBBUAV010000081.1:0-4058 GCA_038058585.1 Patescibacteria group bacterium
AACCCCTATCTTCCGGATGCAAACCGGATGCTCTGCCACTAAGCTACAGGCCCTCTTTGATTTAAGAGGATAAGGCAAAAAGGAGATTGCGGCAAATAAAGTTCGCGGCCGGAACTGTTACCTATATTCCGTTTTTTCCACATCCCAAACCTCCTTGCCGATGTATTGTTCCGCCCACTTCAGATCCTTGAGTAGCTGCTCTTCTTTTTGTTTTTCTTCGATCGAGAGTTCCTTACTTAGTTTTGCCTTTTTTACTATCGCAAGCTCCGCCTCGATGTCGCGCCTCAAGACCGCGAAACCGCGCCTTATCGATTCTTCGGCCTCCCTTACCTCCTTCATGAATTGCAGCCTCTTTCTCTTGCCCCTCTTCCAGTTGATCGAGACGTCTATGATCAGGGCCGCCACGATTATGATGAGGAATATTATGGCTATGAGGTATATCGTCTCGTAGCTCAACCGCGATGAACCCAATTGAAGCGCGGTTTGGCGGACGTTTATCTGTATCTGGGGGCTCGGCGGACTCATCTCGTCGGCTATCTTGCCTTGTGTCCAGAGGAGATAGTTGCCGCTTGAAAGGAACGAGTCATGACGGTAGAACCAGTCGCCGTTCTTGTCGGCGTTCGTGGTCTTATTGATGGTCGCGCCGGTATTCAAGTCCTGAAGGTAGATTATTACCTCCGATTGTGGGGTCTCTGTTTTTCCTCCGACATAGAATATCTCGTCGTTCGAGATGTTGCGCGAGATGGTGTTTATGATGGGGGGATTGAGCGATACGTCCGCCAGGGCGCGACTTCCGGAGATAGCTATTACGATAGTTGCCGCGACGAGGAGGAATATGGATGCCATTTTGCCATATCTATCGCGGTATTTTTTAAGCTCATTGAGTTGCTGCTTTAAATGAATGGGTAGTTCTTTTTGTGCAATATGCAGGTCAAAATTGTGGTGCCACTTCCTTAGTCTCCAGGCGAGATAAGAGAACAGTATGAGCATTATTGCGGCTATTGCCCAGACCCATATCCAGGGTATCGTTATGATGTTTCTGATCTGCAATCCTTTGCCGGAAACGACGGTGAACACCGTGCTTACGATCGAGAGCCTCTGTGTTTCCTCCCGGAGGTTCCCGGCAGTGTCATAGGCGCGCACGATTACGTCATATTCTCCGAGTTCCAATGGAGGAGGGATATACGGGCTCTCGGTTTCTATAAACAGCGGCTGCAGGTTTGTGGCCGAGACTGTTTTTATTTTCGAAAGAGGTATAGTTTTGATTTCATAATGGCTGATGCCGGAAAGCGCGTCACTTGTCTCAAATTGTATTATCGGCTGCTGCCTTGTAGTGCGTTCGGACGGGGTTATGGTAACAGAGAATTCCGCGGGAGGAGTCGTGTCTATTCTTACGCTGAAATGAGTGGTTCCTCCCCATATTCCGCTTCGCGAAGACTTTATATGGAAGTAGTACTGGCCGTCGGCCAGGTTTTTATAGACTGTTCCGCTGTCTCCTCTTTGGGAAATATTGTCGGGAACAGTTATAGGTTCGCTGTCCAGCATATAGCTTACCTGTTCGTCTCCGCTTCCGGACATTGACCACCGGAGAACCACGGTTGAGTTCGGATACCAGATGGACTGGTCGGGGTGTGTCGGAGAGACGACGATGGGTCCCGCGGGCGGCGGCAGTTCAAGCTGGTATATGCCGCTGTTTATTCCGGTTAAAGCATTGGTTCCCCGGCCGTCGTTTAAAAGGACCGATGAACTATCGAGGATCTTAACCAGTGCCTGCCCCACCGATTTCACGCGGAAAGAAAGAGTTGTTAATATGCCGCTTGAGGTATTTATGCCCCCGGGGATAAGCCCCTGGAGAATGACCATACCTTTTTGATTGTTGAACTGCGGCGGGGTCGCCCATATTCCCACTATGGATTTTCCGATCGAGGGAGATACAAGCTGAAGCTTGTCCTGGGGGAAGTTTAAGTTTACGTTTACGGCGTTAACAGACTCGTTGTCGGTATTCAAGATTACGGAAACATCAAATATGTTTCCGACCGTGAAGAGTCCGCTCGACGGACCCACGGATAAGGTGGCGGCATCGGCGCTTTTTTGGCCGAAAAATAGAACGGCGAACAGCGCCGCAGTCAAGCAGGCTATCCGGACATAAATTGACTTAGGAATTATGTTTTTAGTCACTGGTTATCTTACGCCAAAAACACGTCACCCCGGAGGAAAAGCGTTGAAGTTATTATAGCACATCATTCCCGTATTTATTCGGCAAATACGCGGTGAAAAGAGCTACTGTTTTAAGTTGTCGTATCTTTCCTTGTCTCTTTTTATGACCTTATCGAAACTTCTTCTTATGGCCTTGTCGAGGTCGATGTTATTGGAGTTGGCGAAACAAATAAGCGTGTAAATTACGTCTCCGATCTCCTCCTCCAGTTCCTGTTCTTTTTCACCGCTTCTTTTCGGTTTGTCTCCGTAGAGATGGTTTACGAGACGCGCGAACTCGCCGCATTCCTCATAGAGGCGTGCGAGGATGGAAAGCGGAGACCAGTATCTCCAGTCGTTTTTCTTGAACCACTTGTCGAGTTCTTCCTGGTATTTTTTCATATACTTTACCGGTGGACCTAGGGAGAATCGAACTCCCGTCCCGTCCATGCCATGGACGTGTCATGCCATTAGACCATAGGCCCTTAACGGTTCGTTTTTTCTACTGTATATTATAAAAAATCGCGGCTTTTGCCAATTATTGCCCCCATAGCTCAATGGATAGAGCAATCCCGTCCTAAGGGAGAAATGTGGGTTCGATTCCTGCTGGGGGCGCAATAAAAAACAATATCCCTTTGTCGGGATATTGTTTTTTATTTTGGCAGGAATCGAACACGTAGGGGGTCGGGGGCGGCGTAACGCCTCCGTGTAGGAAAATATTAAAAACCGAGAGGTTTTTAAGGAGCGAGTGGATACGAGCGACGTGAACTTCCTGCTGGGGGCGCAAAGGTAAGAATGTATTTCCCTTAACCAGGAGGGGTGATTCTTCTTTGTTGATTTTTTCGCTGAATGTTGTATAATCACAGGCAGTTGTTCAATCCAAACATAAGGGGAAAGCCGTGCCAACTATGAACATCACAAAAACACTCGCTGTTGCACAAGCCTCCTTCGCGGTTCTCTATGGACCGCGGTACATGGACATGACAGTAAGACAGAGGGTTGACACTCGTCTCACGCATTGCTCGATCTGTAAATCGAGTTTTGTCGCCGACGAGAAGATCATCTCGGATGGTAATGGCGGCTGGAGGCATGCCCGAAACCATCCAGAAGAGGTTGGCATCACTGCATTTATCTCCCACGTCCGCATCGGTCGGGCGTGAACTTTCAGGCTTCGGGGCGCATCTGTTGTTACAGGTGCGCCCCATCTCTACTTTTATGGAGCTTTTGAATTTCTCCGGTATTGGATAATATTTAAATTAAGGTGGGGTGGCTGAGTGGCCGAAGGCGCCGCACTCGAAATGCGGTATACTCGAAAGGGTATCGTGAGTTCGAATCTCACCCCCACCGCTGATTAGAAATTCTTACAATGTGTACTCGCATTTTAGAATTTCAATCATCTCTTCGAGCCTGAGCCTCAGAGCCGAAGGCCCGAGTCTATCGAGGGAACACAACTTTGCTATAATTACCCCTATGTCCAAAAAAATTTATTTAATCCTCATACTTGTCGTGGCCGTCGCGGCGGTTTTGGGTTTTTACAAATATGGCGGCAATGGGGTCGAGAACAGTGGACCGGAAGCGGGCGTGCCCGTTACGGGAGATAATTCCGTTCCGCAAGCAATAGAAACGGCGACGATAACCTATACCGCGAACGGCTTCTCGCCGAATAAAATTACGGTTAAACAGGGGACGAAAGTCACCTTCGTGAATAGCAGCCCGGAATCGTTCTGGCCGGCCAGCGCGAAACACCCAACGCATACCGTTTACCCCGAGTCCGACATAAAGAAGTGCGGAACGAGCGAAGCAGATTCCATTTTTGACGCCTGTAGCGGTATACCGCCGGGGGGAGAATGGTCTTTTGTTTTCAA
>JBBUAV010000082.1:0-1040 GCA_038058585.1 Patescibacteria group bacterium
TTTGGACGCGGTCTTTCATATCCTCGAGCTCTTGGTCCGTAACCGAGTCAGGGTCATCCGCTTCCTGCACCAAGAGCTGGTCCGCCTCCCAAGCGAGCGCGTCAATCCGAATTCCGCCAGCTGGCGGATTCCCGGGCACCAAAGCGTTCCCCACTCCGAAATGCGCGATATTAAATTTTAATGCCGAAAGCTCGCGGGCGAGGCGGTCATAAGGGGTGTCATTATTATTCAAAATATCCTCGGCTTCCTCGGCTGTGTCCACATATTCCGGCCCCACGGTCTGCGGCAAAATCCACAAGTCTTCGTGGTTTTTCCAAAATCCGCGCGAGCGAATCTCAAATTCGTCACAGCCCTCGATAGTCGCCGTAACGTTAATCACGTGCGCCTCAAAAGCGAAAATCAAAGGCAGGGAGGCGAGGGTCAAAACCAGAGCGGTGAGCGCCAGCCCGAAAATCGAACGCTTCTTCCAGCTGAAAAAACTGGCCTTTTCGGGTTTGGCCCTCCGAACTCGCTTTTTCTTTTGTTTTGGCCTGATATCGACAATGAGCATATTAGTTTCTGACATTTGCGCTAATCACGGATATATATCCCAGGTACGGTATCCGCACGTATTTTTCTCCAACCCTGTACGCTTTCCCGATAAGGTCTTCATATCTGACCGCTTCGTCTTCCTTAAAATTGGCATCACCCTTGGTGGTTAAAGTTTTTTCGGAGAGCTTCACGATTCTATGTATTGTGAACCCTTTTGGATTTGACCAGACCACGATGTCTCCCACTTTTAATTCTTCTTTATTTTTAATTCCCTTGATTAAAATTAAATCCCCTTCTTTCAAAACCGGCCACATGGAGCCGGAGGTTATGGAGGCCATGGGATAGGGAGTGTCCAGCCATTTCGACAAGCCCACCGGAAGCCCCCAGAAGATTAGAGCCACGATACTCACATAGATAAAGATGTCTAATAATATTTTCAGCAGTTTTCGCATATCTAGTTTTCATAAATTGGAATGCGAAAGATGAAGACGCGTCCTGTATATTTGCTT
>JBBUAV010000083.1:0-1321 GCA_038058585.1 Patescibacteria group bacterium
TAACCTCTCCGCCGGTGAAAATTTTAGCTCAAAATCAAGGCATTAAAGTTATCCAACCGGAAAATATTTCCATTGAATCCATTAAGCTCGAGGTTGGCGACGTTGATTTATTCATTGTGGCCGCCTATGCGAAGATCATCCCTAAAGAAATCCTGGACCTGCCGCGTCTTGGCACCATAGGCGTCCATCCTTCCCTTCTTCCTAAATATCGCGGTTCCTCGCCGATTCAGTCGGTGCTCCTGGATGGCGAAAAAGAAACCGGAATTACCCTGTATCTTTTGGATGAAAAAATGGACCATGGTCAGATTATTGCGCAGGGAAAAAATGTCATATCGGAAAACGACAACTACGAGTCGCTGCTTTTAAAACTAGCCGATTTAGGCGGTAAATTGCTTGCGGATACGCTGCCCGCATTTTTAAAAGGCGGAATTAAGCCAATAACGCAGGATGAAAGTTTGGCCACCTACACCAAAAAATTCAGAACGGAGGACGGGTTTATTGACAACTTGGAGATCGAAGACGCGGAGAACGGAGAAAATGCCGACAAGGCAAATATTTTCTGGAGAAAAATTAAAGCTCTCAACCCCGAACCGGGAGTTTGGACAATAAGAAACGGTAAGAGAATAAAAATACTGGAGGCGGAGACTAAAGACGGAAAACTTGCGATAAAAATTATCCAGGAAGAAGGAGGAAAACCGAGAGCCTATAAGAAAAATTAACCGGTCAAGTTGGATTCGATCGCTTCCCAATTCACTACATTCCACCAGGCCTCTATATAATCCGGACGGCGGTTCCGGTATTTCAGATAGTAAGCATGTTCCCAAACATCGAGTCCCATTACGGGACGGAGGCCGTTCATAACCGGACTGTCCTGGTTTGGAGTCGTCATAATCCGCAGTTTTCCGGATTGGTCTTTTATAAGCCACGCCCAACCGCTTCCGAAAACACCGGTGGCAGATCTACTGAATTCATCCTTGAATTTGGCGAAGTTTCCGAAGTTTTTGCTTATTTCTTCCGCGACTTGCCCTCCCGGCTCCCCTCCTCCGCCTTCCTTGGGCGGCTTCATCATTTTCCAAAAAAGCGAGTGGTTCAGATGTCCGCCGCCGTGGTTTCTTATGGCCGTACGGATATCTTCGGGCACGGACGAAATGCCCAAAAGCAGGCCTTTCAATAATTCGAGTTCCGGCTTGCCCGCCATAGCTCCCGCTTCGCCCGCGAAGCGAGGCGAGTCGGCGACGGCGGGGTGCCTTAAAAGGGCTTCGTTCAATTTATTGACATAGGTCCCATGGTGCTTCGTGTGATGTACCTCCATCGTCTCCGC
>JBBUAV010000084.1:0-1336 GCA_038058585.1 Patescibacteria group bacterium
GGGAATCGAACCCCCGACATCGGTTTTGGAGACCGAAGTTATGCCACTTAACTAATCGCCCTGAAATCACGCGGGGCGTGATTTCAGCATTTTAACACAATTTGTTCGCCTTTTCTAAATCGGCAAAGGAGTTAATCGGCAGCCATTTCTCCGTAATTACGGCCCGGATAGGGAAGCTGTCTTTCTGGGCGAGGATTGTCTGTGGCAGGCCGTATTCGCCGCCGAAGACCTCGACTCCGGGATGGTCGAAAATTTTTGAGTCGAGAGTATATGCCCCAGTGGCTATCAATGCTCCGGCACCCTTTTCTTCATCTGTTTGAGCTCTGAATCCCATTACCAAATCATTTTCCACAAGAACGGAGTAATAATTTGGCATCACCATTTTCTGCAATCCGAACATTCTTTGCCCGGTCAGAAATTTCTCAAGCTCATGCTTCGCGTGCAGGTCATCCCCGTTTAAAACCAAAAACCTGTCCTCTCCCAAAACTTCTTTCGCTGACAAGAGCGCGCCAAATGTTCCCTTCTTCTCTCCTTCTTCTACGTAAATAACTTTCCTGTCAAAAAAATTATAACCAACATGCGATTTAATCTTATCCTTCAGGTGTTCAACCACTATCACAACCTCGGTGATTTCTTCCGGTAAGGATTTAAAAATTCTTTCTATTATTGGCTTACCAGCCACCTCAATAAGTGGCTTGGGCGTCTCAAGTGTCAGTGGATGGAGCCGGGAGCCAACTCCAGCGGCCAAAATTATAGCTTTCACAACTCATAATAATAACAAAAAAGGGCCGGACGCGCGTTACGCGTCCGGCCCGGCGGCCCTCAGCTTAGACCGTAAGAACAATGTCAGCGTACGATTTCCCATCGAGGTTGCGCGGGAATTCGACTTGGTCCGAGAGACGGCCCTCGTACGGTATTTTGTCGATGCTCAGCCGACATCGTTTCCAGCGCAGAATCATGCGGAGATAGGCGGTGCGGAAACCCACTTCGCCCATCTTGATGATCTCCTCGAAGCTCATAAAGCGAGCTTCAGAGGCTTCGACGCTGTCCGGCGAAACGCTGATCTCCCCCTTGAACCGTCGCGTTTCGTAGAGAAAGACGGCCCCTTTCGGCCGTTGTACGAAGACGGCGATAAGGGTGAAGTCGCTCTCGTCCGTAGCGATGCCGGTTTCTTCCTCGGTCTCCGATTGGGCGGCGTGCCGGAAAGATTCTCCACGCTCAATCTCGCCACCCGGCAGCATCCAAAGCTGCTTGCGCGTCTTCTCCTTGACGGTGAGAATCCGCTCCTCTCCGTCGAGGACGATCAGATTTGCGCCGTTTTTCAGGTCGTTATCTT
>JBBUAV010000085.1:0-3917 GCA_038058585.1 Patescibacteria group bacterium
CCCCCCCGCGCCCAGCCAGTTCCGTTCGAGCTATTTTCAAAATACACCGCGACGAACAGAAAAATCATCTCCTTGCGAGGTGATTTTTCTGGCGTTATGACGGGAGGGATTCGAACGGGAAGGGGTCGGAAAACGGTAGTTTTCCGTATAGGAAAATATTAAAAACCGTGGGTTTTTAAAACGAAGCGCAGCGGAGTTCGTAACTCCCTCCCCCTCCGCCTCCATCCCCACTTTTCTTGCCACATCCATAGTTATGTGGTATTCTTGTTTTCAGTTGTTATCCAAATCAATTATCTGGAAGGGGGTCTATGAATTACCTGAACGGAAAGATAAGGGAAATCCTTTCGCTCAAAAACCAGGCATCTCACCTTGATGCCCGCGCGGGTGCCATCCTCGAGTCCATTCAGAAGAAGATACGGAAACGGGAGGGAACTACCGGCAACAGGATATCCGATTTCGTGGTTTGCTGCTCCGGCGTTCCCGAGAACGCCGGACTGAAGGTTCTCCTCAGGTCTTTCGAAAACGGCTTGAGGAATAATCGCGGACAGCTGGTTCTCGTGGCTCGAGCCTACGAGACTACGGAGGTACCGCTCGGTATCCGTCCGCTTCTTACGGAAGAATGGAAGCTTTTCCGGGAGATCGGAGTTGGCCTCATCGACGGGACGGAACTTGCCCTCGACACAAACCATGGCACGTGTTCTTTCCCTGTTTCCTCTCATGCGACCTGGAAAAACCGCGGAGAACTCGTCTTCAACGATTCGTCACTGCCGTCCATCTGGGCCAGCGACCTGATCTCGCGTTTTGAGAAAAAGCTCGAGATCAAGAATGAATCCGCAATCGGTTTTTTGGAATCGATCACCGGGAATCCGGTTGCAGAATTGGAAGTTCGCTTCGGCGACGAAGACGTGGCGAGGTGGTTCGCTGAGCGCGGGGACTTTTTCTACACCCGGCTCTTCGAGAAGATTGTCTCCCATTTCGCCCTGAAAAGACTTGGGGCGCCAGGAATCTGCGCAGTTGCATAATGGCTCATTACCCCCTGTTTATATCCGCCCGGAGAAACTTCTCCGGGCGGCACTTTTTTACTCGAAAAAAGCCTATTTTTATGCTAAAATTATAGATGCCGCAAAGGGGCTGTTTTTAAGTTTAGGGGTTAAATTATGCCTAAAAAACAAGCAAAATCAGCCGAAAAAGAGACCAAAAAAACGACGGACACCGCCGCCTCAAATTCCAATAATACTTCTTACGAAGCCAAGGATATTTACGTTCTCGAGGGGCTCGAACCCGTAAGAAAGCGCCCCGGGATGTACATCGGCTCTACGGGCACCGATGGGCTTCATCACCTTGTCTGGGAGGTGGTTGACAACTCCATCGACGAGGCGATGGCCGGTTTCGCCAAAAACATCACCGTTGAACTTCTGCCCGAAAACAAGGTTGCCGTAACCGACGATGGCCGCGGTATTCCGATTGACACCCATCATCAGACCAAAAAGTCCGCGCTCGAGACCGTTATGACCACACTCCACGCCGGAGGAAAATTCGGGGGAGAATCCTATAAAGTCGCGGGTGGACTTCACGGCGTTGGGGTTTCCGTAGTTAACGCCCTATCCGACTGGCTCAAGGTTGAGGTCTGCCGGAACGGAGGACTGTACGTTCAGGAATACGAGAGAGGAGTTCCCGAAGCCAAGGTTAAAAAAACCGGTTCGTGCAAACTGACGGGAACCAAGGTGATTTTTTCTCCGGATCCGCAGATTTTTTTGGAGATCCAGTTCAACGACAAGCGCATTTTGGACCATCTCCGCCAGCAGGCCTACCTCACGAAAGGAGTGAGGGTCAACTTTTTTGATAAGCGCGAAAAAGTCCACCAATATTACGGATTTTATTTTGAAGGGGGAATACTTTCCTTCGTCAAGTATCTTGCGAACGACAGAAAGAGGCTCCAGGAAGAAGTTTTCTATTCACACAAAGAATACGAAAAGATGGATGTGGAGGCGGCTTTCGTTTATGTTGACGGCTCCAATACCGAGGAGCTTTCGTTTGCGAATAATATCTACACGCCCGACGGAGGCATGCATCTTACGGGTTTCCGTTCCGCCCTTACCCGTTCGCTTAACAATTACGCGAGAAGCGAAGGTTATTTGAAGGAGAAAGACGAAAACCTCGTGAGCGACGATACGAGAGAGGGCCTCATCGCCGTCGTATCCCTGAAGCTCCCGTCGAGTTCACCTCCGCAGTTTGAGGGGCAGACCAAGGCCCGCCTGGGCAATCCTGCCGCAAGGACCGCTACCGAAGCGGTTGTGGGCGAGGCGCTTAAGGAATTCTTCGAAAAGCGTCCGGCCGAGGCAAGAAGGGTAATAGAGAAGGTTCTCCTTACCGCGAAAGCCCGTATGGCCGCCAAGGCCGCCAAGGATACGGTTTTAAGGAAAGGCGCGCTCGAGGGTCTTACTTTGCCCGGCAAACTTGCCGATTGTTCCTCGAGGAACCCGTCGGAATCGGAACTTTTCATAGTAGAGGGAGATTCGGCGGGCGGCTCGGCCAAGTCAGGGAGAGACAGGAAGACCCAGGCCATACTTCCCCTGAAGGGCAAGATTTTGAATGTCGAAAAAGCGCGTCTCGACAAAATACTTGCCAATCAGGAGATAAGGTCGCTTGTTATTGCGGTTGGCACGGCCATCGCCGAAGGATTCGACATATCCAAGCTCCGCTACCACAAGGTGATAATCATGAGTGATGCAGACGTTGACGGAGCTCACATAAGAACACTGCTTCTAACCTTCTTTTACCGCCATTTCAGGAAGGTTGTGGATGGCGGTTATCTTTATATCGCCCAGCCTCCTCTCTATAAGGTCCAGTTCGGCAAAGAGATAAAATACGCCTTCTCCGATGTGGAAAAGGACAAGATCGTCTCCGAGATAGTCAAATCGAAAATGAAGGGAAAGAAAGTGGAGATCAAAACCGAGGGAGCCGAAGAGGACGTTGCGGGTGAGGCGGAGGAAGGGAAAACCCCGGGAGTGAATATCCAGCGCTACAAGGGTTTGGGCGAGATGAGCCCCGTCCAGCTTTGGGAGACGACCATGAATCCCGAGAACCGGATATTGAAGCAGGTAACGATAGAAGACGCCTTGGAGGCCGACAAGCTCTTCTCCATCCTTATGGGCGACGACGTTGAGCCGCGCAGGAAATTCATCCAGGCGCACGCCGCCGCCGTTCGGAACCTTGACGTATAGGCATTGCGGGAATTAGAATAAGGGGCATCCAGCAACTCCCAAATGATAGCTCGCATAAAAAAGTTTTTCGCGGAATCGAGGACCGAATTGCGCCACGTGAACTGGCCAACGAGGCAGGAAGCGATTCGCCTCACTTTGATCGTAATAAGCATTTCCCTGGGACTCTCGCTTTTCCTGGGTTTATTTGATTACATTTTTTCCGATATCATAAAACGCATACTCTTTTAATCTTCATGGAAGACAATAAACCACAACGCAAGCAGGGAAGCTCCGCCGGTGTAAGGCGGTTCGAGGAGAAATCCAAGATCCGCCAGTGGTATGCCGTTCAGACCTATGCCGGATACGAGGAAGCGGTAGCGCGCTACCTGAAGCAGAGAGTGGATTCCCTCGCGATGAACGACAAGATCTTCAACATCATCGTTCCCAAGGAAAAGATGATCAAAGTCAAGAGCGGAAAAAGGCAGACGGTTGAGGAGAAGCTTTATCCGGGGTATGTTCTCGTGGAGATGATAATGAACGAGGATTCCTGGTATGTCGTGAGAAACACTCCGCGCGTCACGGGATTCGTCGGCTCCGACAGCACGGACCCAACCCCGCTTTCCAAGGCCGAAGTGGATGCTCTCCTTGCGCGGGTTGGCAAGGAAGAGAGCCGGGTCAATCTTGACTTGCGGATGGGTGACCTGGTAAAAATCA
>JBBUAV010000086.1:0-12663 GCA_038058585.1 Patescibacteria group bacterium
CTCTCGAATCGGCAGCTTGTACTTCTTCGCAAATTCAAAGTCCCGTTCGTCGTGCGCCGGCACTGCCATAATCGCGCCCGTGCCGTAGCCAGCCAGGACATAGTCGGCAATCCAAACCGGTATCTCTTTTTGATTTACTGGATTGATAGCGGAGATGCCCTTCAGCTCCACACCGGTCTTTTCCATCACGTCTTCCTGGCGCATCCGTTCAGTTTTCTTCTTGGTAACCTCGATATATTTTTTAACTTCTTTTAAATTCTGTATTTTTGATTCCAGGTCGTGTATAAGTGGATGCTCGGGAGCTAAAACCACGTAAGTTGCTCCAAAAAGAGTATCCGGCCGCGTTGTAAAAGTGGATACGGCAAATTCAGAATCCTTGACTTTAAAGGTCACTTCGGCTCCCTCAGAAAGCCCGAGCCAATTGGTCTGTGCAATTTTTATCTTCTCCGACCAGTCGATATCTTCAAGATTTTTCAATAATTTTTCGGCATACGCGGTGATCCCGAAAAACCACTGTTCAAGCTCCTTTTTATGAACCTCGCTCCCGCAGCGTTCGCATTTCCCCGTTATAACCTGCTCATCGGCAAGAACGGTCTTGCACGATGGACACCAGTTGACCGCCTGTTTCTTGCGGTAAGCCAAACCCTTTTTGAACATCTGCGTGAATATCCACTGGGTCCACTTGTAATACTCGGGGTCGTAGGTTTGGAGCCGCTCATCCCAGGCAAATCCGTTTCCTATGTCCTCCAGTTGCTTATAAAATCTTTTTTCCGAAACCTTCGCCTGCTTCATAGGATGCGCCTTTATCTTCAAGGCATAGTTTTCGGAGTGGATCCCGAATCCGTCAAGGCCGATTGGCTCAAAAACGTCGTATCCTTGCATACGCTTGAATCGTCCGTAGATGTCGGATCCGGTAAAAGCATACATATTGCCGACATGAAGGCCCTCCGCCGACGGATACGGAAACATCATCAGGTTATAGAACGGCCTTTTTGCCTTATCTAAATTAGGCTCGTAGACTTTTTCTTTCCTCCAAACCTTCTGCCAGTGTTTCTCGGTTTTCTGATGATCGTATTTGCTCATTTACCAATAAAATAATCTTATCTCCAAAAACCGGTCGGGGCAAACAAAAGGCCCGTTTCATTTACAGAGTTACATTATTTTCATCAACGACTAACTCGGTCCTAATTAATAAAACGAATGGCCCAGCGACTAACCTGTTGGGCCAAGTGAAAACCTCGGAGTCGGCTATGAAAACGCCTCGAAACTGATTTTCTGCCACAATCTGGCGTCTTTCCTGGTAAAGCCCCATTCAATGCACCGCTTGTAAGTCTCTCTTGCGATTCTCCGAGCAAGTTTCACTCTATCGCTCTTAGAAAACCTAGATTTGCGGGACATATTCAGTCTCCTTCGTGTTGATACTTCTATCAATATATTAACAAAGAATAATTTAATTACAATACAATATTGAAAATATCCTCTGCATTATTCAGAATCTGATGCGCAATACTCTCTGTCGAAACCAATTTAATCTCTGCCAGTTTTTTAACTGTTTCGATCACATACGCCGATTCGTTCCGCTTGCCTCGATGAGGAAGAGGAGCGACATATGGGGCATCGGTTTCGGAGAGAATTCTATCCATCGGCAGAATTTTTATAACCTCGTCGTAGTCCCGCGAAAAGGTTATAACTCCGCCAAAAGTGAAATACGCTCCGAACTCTAAAAGTTTACCCGCTTCTTCTTTATTGCCGCTGAAAAAATGGATGATCGGCTGCTTCGTCAATTTTTTTCGGTTGGCGCCCAGAATATCTATCAAGTCCCCGAAAGCCTGCCCTGAGCCCGTCGAATGGGCGTTGCGGCAATGTATCATAAGCGGTTTTCCGACTCTCGCGGCCAACTCAACCTGCTCCACAAATCCTTCCTTTTGCCTTTTTCTGGTATCTTCGTCGCCGGCTTCAACCCTGGAATAATCCAGTCCGCATTCCCCTATCGCCACCACCTTTTCGTTGTCGGCCAATTTTTCAAGTTCGGAGACATTGAATTCCTCCCGTTCGGCCGAAACCTGCTCGTTCTTGTCGTGATACCACTCACGCGCGAAGTGGGACGGATGAAATCCGACTGCCGCCCAAATGTTGGCGTTGTCTTTTGCAGCCTCCACCGCACGTTTAGAACTCGAAGTCTGCGTGCCCACCGTAACCATTCCGATTCCCAGGTCGGAGGCTCTTTTTATGACATCGTCCCTGTCGCCGTCGTAAGCCGCAAAATGAACGTGCGTATGGGCGTCGATAATCTTGATTTCCGGTAATCCCTCCATTATCGACTACTTTACTCTCGGAAAAAGAACATCCGGTTTTTTCACTTTCAGATCCCCGGCTTCCCAATTAATAAAACCGGCGATCTTCTCGGATGTTTGCGGCAGAAACGGCCTGAGCATCGCGGCCAAATTATCCACCATAACGACCAGGTTGAATATGACCTCTTCCCTTTTTTCGTAGTTCTCTATATTCCAGGGCGCCGATTCGTTAATGTATCCGTCTCCGAACGAAATAAGGCTCCATGCGGCGGAGAGCGCCTCGTTGAATTTTAGTTCGCTTACCTTTTTCTGCACTGTTTTTTTGACCATCTCTACTTCTTCGACAATACTGCTATCCGGGTTCAATCCACCGCGTATTTTTCCCAAACCTGCCCCAAGCGTAAGTACTCGGGAAACGAAATTACCCAAACCGTTAGCCAGGTCTGCGTTATAGCGCTCCACGAACTTTGCGGCACTGAAATCGCCGTCTTCGGTAGGAGATATTTCGCGCAACAGATAATATCTCACGGCATCGGCGCCGTACTTTCCGGCAAGTTCAGCCGGGTCAACCACATTACCCTTGGTTTTAGACATCTTCTCCCCGTTAACGGTTATAAACCCGTGAACGAATATCTTTTTCGGCAGAGGAAGTCCGGCCGAAAGAAGCATTCCCGGCCAAATAGCCGCGTGGAAGCGCAGGATATCTTTGCCTATAACCTGCACGTTCGCCGGCCACCATTCCTTGTACTCCTCGTTCCTGCCGTAACCTATGGCGGACAGATAATTAGCCAGGGCATCGCACCAAACATACATGGTCTGCGAACTATCCCCGGGCACGGGAATACCCCAGGATAAATCCTTGGCCGGCCTCGAAAAACTTACGTCTTCCAGACCATTTTTGCCTATTAGGGACAATATTTCGTTCTTTCTCGTGTGGGGGACAATTTCAAGTTCGCCGTTCTCTATTTTTTTCTTTATTTCTTCGGAATAACGGGATAGGCGGAAAAAATAATTTTCCTCCTCTACGGTTTCCGGTTCGGTGCCGTGGTCGGAGCATTTACCGTCAACCAGGTCTTTTTGCGTGACGAAAGCTTCGTGGCCGACGCAGTAGAGACCGCGATAGCTTTTCTTATAAATATCGCCGGCGGCTGTGTGTTTTTCCCACATGAGCTTTGCGCCGGGCCAGTGGCGGGAACGGTCGGTTGTTCTTATAAAATCATCCCAGGAGAGATTTAGGGGGGCCTTAAGGGACATGAGTCTTTTGGCGTTCTCGTCGACGAATTCCTCCGGTGTCCTGCCGGCAGACGAAGCGGCCCGGACAATTTTCATCCCATGCTCATCCGTACCCGTTAAAAACAAAACCTCGTCGCCCTTGAGGCGATGCGAGCGCGCAATAACGTCTGCCTGGACTTCTTCCAGCGCAAACCCTATATGCGGAGGAGCATTAGCGTAAGTGATCGAGGTTGTTATATAAAACCTGCTTCCGTTCATCAAGGGGAACTTGCGGCGGCCTTCTTCTTTCCTGACCATTCCTCTATGACCTCAACAAAAACGGCGGCGGCCGGCACCGCAATGAGAACGCCGAGAAGTCCGCTTATTTCCGCGCCTATAAGCAGGGAGATGATAACTATGACGGGATGGAGCCCGATCGTTCTCCCCAAGAGAATCGGGACAAGGATGTGGGACTCGAGCTGCTGAATGGCCAAAAACGCGATGAGTGTGTAGACAGCAAGCGTCAGCGAAACGGACATCGCCACAAGCACCGCTGCCGCGCCGGAAAGAATCGGGCCGACAAAAGGAACTATTTCAAAGATGCCTGCTACGACACCCAGGAGAAACGGGTGTTTGACGCCGAGTATGGCGAGGGTTCCCCATACCGAGAGACCAATGATGACGCTAAGTAAGATCTGCGTCCTGAACCAAAAACCTATTTTTCTGCGTGAACGTTCATAAACCCTTAGGGCAGCCTTTTCGTAATTGTCCGGGAAAACGGCTGTTATGAACCGCTCAACTCCATCGCGGCTCAAGCTCAAATAGAAGGAGCTTATAAGGACCGCTATCGCCAGGCCGAAGTTTCCCAGTGTTTTCGAAAAAATACCCAGCGGAGAAATGTCTCCCGAAAAAAGTCCCTTGGTTATCTTGTCCACCAATTCTTCGACGGATCTATAGGAATCTATATTCACGAGCGAACCGAAAATACTCCCTGCCGTTGACCGGCTGAATCCCGAGAAAACCGAACCGAGGTCGACTATTATGAGCGGGACGATGGTATAGACGACTAGTATCAATAAGAACAAAAACAGCAGGAATATCGTTATAACCCCAAGCGCCCTCGGCAGCCCGCGCCTTTCCAGGAAGTCGACGACTACCTCGAGTCCGGAGGAAATAATAATCGCGAGGAAAAGACCGAGGAGGATTTTCCTGCCCATGAACAAAACAGAAACCAGGGATAAGAAAAGCAATATCCGCCAGAGACTAAGCCAGGAAATGTCTAAAACCTTTTTGTCCATGATTCGGGAGTGAAATTAAATTGCGCCTTATACATCTTATAACTTCAAAATGCGCTTAAAGGTTTCTGATTTTTTATAGGGGCCTATGACAGCCAGATTCAGTCTCTGGTTCCTGAATATGGACCTTGCGACCCCTCTCACTTCTTCGGCGGTTACCTTCCGTATTTTGCTTATCAAGTCGTTCGGAGCGTTTATCTTTTTGGTTAAAATTTCCTGTTCCCCGTAAAAGCCAGCAAGCTCGTCCGCGGTCTCGAGATTTAACGTAAGATTGCCCACAATGTGATCTTTCGATCTCTGTAGTTCCTTTTCCGGCACCAGCTCCTTTCCGGCCCGTGTAAATTCCTCCAGGACGACGCCTATGACTTTCTCGATTTTTGCGTGGTCAACCCCGGCCGAGACCGCAAAGTGCCCGTGATCAAGACAAAGATCGGCTCCGGCATTAACGTAGTAAGCGGCGCCAAGCTCGTCCCTGACCCGTTTAAAAAGCCGGGAGCTCATCCCTCCGCCAATAATGTCCCCGAGAACCTGTACCGAGTAGCGTCGGCGGTCAAAAATATTGAAAGCCCTTACGCCCAAAACAAGATGGCTTTGATCCGAGTCTTTGAACTTAAGAAAAATATTCGGCTTTGATTGCCTCTCTTTTGTTTTTGCTTTCTTGATCTTTTTGCCGCGCGAAAGGCGCGAGAAGTAAGCGTTAACCTGGCGCACCGTGCTTTTTTCATCGAAACTGCCCGCAATCACAACAACGGTTTTGGCGGGAATATAATGGGAAAACCTGTATCCCAAAAAATCTTCTTTTTTCAGTTTCCTTATTATTTCCTTCTTGCCTGAAACTTCCCAGCCAGCCTGCTGATCTCCGTAAAGAAGCGAGCCAAAAAGGTCATGAATCTTCCTCATGGGGGTATCCTCGTACATATTGATTTCCTCTATGATCACCCCTCTCTCTTTCTCTATCTCCTCGGGATTGAAGAGAGGATTCAGATAAAGATCCGAGGCTATATCGAGTATCTTGCCCACCTTATGCTTCTCCGCCTTGGCCCAGTATCCGGTATACTCCTGAGACGTGAAGGCGTTATATTGGGCACCCAAGGAATCGAGTTCCTCCGAGATTTGCCCGACTTTCGGCCTGTTCGAGGTCCCCTTGAACATCATGTGCTCAAGGAAGTGGGAGAGGCCGTTTATCTTCTTGGTTTCATATTCCGAACCGGCCTCAACCAGAATCAAAACACTCGCCGCCAGACTTTGACGCCGCGGAACAAGAAGAAGTCTTAGTCCGTTCTTAAGTGTTATTTTCCTGAACTCCATTGGGGTTTAAGGGATGGATACAATTAAGAAAATTCTAATTCTTCTGCGCCCGCATTTCAATACCTAACTCGAGATGACGTCTATGTCGGACTGGAAACTCCGGGCCCTGCTCACCACTGCCTCGCCGTACGTCCAGAGATACCTTTGCCACCGTCCGCCCGCGTAATACTTCGCCGCAGCGCACCTTTCAATGCTTGTCTGGTTCGTATAAACGCTCCTGCAACCGACCATCGCATCCTTAAAATAAAGAGCGGTAGCAACGAATGCGTCGGAATTATTCCACGGTGAAGGAGGGGAATTCCCGGTAACCGACGATATGGACGACTTATAAAGATTCCAGGTTGACGGTATGAACTGAGCCGGGCCCATAGCCCCGCCATACACCCCGTCGCGATTGGGACAGGAAACCGTGACAATGTCGGGGTCAATGTTGAGATCCTTTGTGATCCCAAGGAAAAGGGTCTGGTTCGAGGGACTCATAGCCGTTTTGTAGTTGCATCTTCCTACATTCTGTCCCAGGGCGGATTCACGGTCCAAAACAGCGAGTATCAAGGCTGGCCTTATGCCGGTAGCCGAACCGGCAAGTTGGGCGTATTTGTAAGCTTCTTCAAAACTTAATTCCCCTCCCCCCAAGAGCTGGAAGATCCTGCTTCGTATCTGGGCGGCGGTTGCCTTGGTTTGTTTAAGAAGAGACTGATACTTGGATTCCTGGCCCTTCGTGGCTTCGAGGATCTTGTTCTTCTCGCTTTTTACGCTGTTTATTTCGGCTTTCTGGGAATCCTGGTAGACACGGACGCTTTCTGCATCGGCCCTCGCCAAAACCAACTGCTCCTTCTTGTCTTTAAGCTGGTCACGGAGATCGGTTATGTCATTTATGGCAACTCTCAGGTTGTCCTGCATAAGCGCGAGGCTATTGACATCCGTGAAGAAATCGGACAATTTCGGATTTTTAAGAAATACTTCCACGAGAGTAAGACGGTCTCGCTCGTAAATATTCTGGAGAAGATCGCTTAGGGCGGACTTGTGGGAGTATATATCACGCTCGGTTGACGTAATCTGCTCCTCTGTGTCCCCTATCTTGCCCTTCAAGTCCTTAAGGGTCAGATTCACCGCCTGAATTTGAAGGTTGAGCTTGGATATATTGCTGTTCAGTCTGCCGATTTCGCTCTTCAGGGTAGTTCCCTGTTTCTGGTAGCTTATTACCTGGCTCTCGTATGCGTCTATCTGCTGTTCCAATTCCTTGAGCTGGGCCTCAAGCGCCTGCCGTTCCTCGTCACTTGAAGAACCGGACGCCTTTATGAATTCCGTCGGCGCCGTAACCGACCCGAAGACGAGAGAAAACGCCGCCACAAAGACAATCAGATATTTTAAAATTCCCGAAACGGGAATTCTCACTCTTTTACGGTAACTCAAGTTGACCCTCTCTCCCGCCCCGGAAAACAAATCCTTTCCTCTTCCCCCTCTCACGGGCTCAATGTCCCGTAAAACCTTGGGTTTTTGGATATTCTTCATTATTAAAATGTGATTTGCGCCGAATCGGGCGCCGTGCTATTTTGCTTCGCCTTCGGTTTTTTTGGTCTCTTTCTCCGATTCTCTTTCGGCTTTCTTCTCCTCGGTCTCAACTTTGACCTCACTGGCCTCTACGGGCTCCTCTACTTTTTCTTCCACGATCGGGAGAGTAATTGTAGCCACGGCCATTTCCGGGTCAGTTACGATTCTCACTCCCTTAGACACTTTTATATCTTTTATGTATATGCTTTTGCCCGCATCGTCCAGTGACCCCAATTCGGCAACGAGACGGTGAGGCAGATCACCGGGCAGAGCTTCGACTTCGACGTCGGATATGACCGCATTAAGTATGTACCCCTTTTCTTTTACCGCCGGAGCCTCACCCGAAAATTCTATCGGGATTCTCGCTTTTAGCTTCTGGTCCATCCTAACCTCGTAAAAATCGATATGAGTAAACTCTCCGCTTAGGTAATCCATCCCGACGTCATGGATCAAAACATTTGATTTCTTGCCGTCCAAAACAAGATCCACAACCGTGTTGGTTCCGGCTTCCCTGAAAAGCTTCCTGAATTCCTTGGACGGAACGGAGAGATGCTTGTTCTCTATTCCGTGGCCGTAAAGTTCGGCCGGAATCAATCCCTCGCGCCGCAGAGAATGAACGGCTTTTTTAAATTTTTCGCGGTTTAAAACCTTTAATTCCATCGCCATTTAGAATAGCAGAGGTAAGAGATTTGGACAACCTCCCTAAGAAATACGTTCAGGAAGAGATTTTGTTAAACAATCGCAGTCTTTTCCGCACTATTTCCTTAATCTCCTGAAGCGCCTCCGGCAAGATCTTATAAGGCGCGACTTCTCCCAATTTCTTTTCCAATCCTTTTTCGAGCCCATGTCTCCAAGCGACGCGAATTTCAGTATTTATATGGATCACGCTCACTCCGGCATCGATCGCGGCCAAAAAATCTTCATCGCTCAAACCCGAGCCTCCGTGGAGCACGAGCGGCACTCCGGCAGCCTTCCTTATTTCTCTTATCCTTTCAATATCAAGAGCGGGCTCTTTCGCGCCCATAAGCATACCGTGAATATTTCCGACTGCGGGAGCCAAAAGATCCACGCCGGTCGCTTTAATAAATTCTCTCGCCTGCTCCGGAGTAGTGAAATCCTCTTTGCGCACGGCGGCGCCTTCGGGAAGGGACTTTAACAATTCCGACGAGGAACCAATATAGCCTATCTCGCCCTCGACAATAATTTCCGGATTTATGGACTTTATCCTCGAAACCGCCTCTCTGGTCCGAGCCTTGTTTTCCTCGAAAGGAAGCTTGCCCCCGTCAAAAAGAACCGCGTCATAGCCGTCCCTTGCCGCCTCTTCGGCTTTTTCCAGGGAATGTGTGTGGTCGGAATTAAGAAAAATATCCAGGCCGTCTTCCCGCAGGCTCCTTATGAGCGCCACGACCTGTTCCCTACCCATAAAATCGCCCTCTCCCTCCGAGGTTCCTATTATGACCGGCACCCCTATCTCTCCGGCGGCTTCCGATATGGCCCTCAGGGCCACGATGTCCGAAATATTGAAATGCCCAACGGCTACTTTCCTGCTTTCCGCCTCCCTGATGACTTCTTGGATCGTTTTCATGGTATGGATCGTTACATACGGATAATTCCCTCGTCAAAATGTTCCTGGAGCAAACGCTCCATGACATTCTCTCCGCCGACATACTCGGCGAATATTCTTGTCCACATCGCCTCCCTCTGGTGATAACTGAAGAATTCCTCCTTGCCTTCCATGAAGGAAACGAGGGACATCGCGTTGTCTTCCAGGTCAAAGCTGACGACCTCCTCTTTTCCGTCCTTGAGAACTTCGCCTACCCAGTCAAGGTCGTGCCATATACGGAGGTCTATCCCGGCCGCCGGGTCGGAAAAAGACGTGAGATCCCTTTCTCCGCGCAACCAATGAAGAGATTCGGGATTTACTCTCGGCATAAAAAGGCGAGGGTCGCCCGGGTTCTCCTTCGCCAGATATCTCTGCACAATGAGCCACTCGCCGTCCTCTACTTTATATACCTCCTTTACGTCGCCCCGGAGGAGCATCTTTAATTTTTCCGCAAAGGATTTTTCACCGGCGTACCTACGAAACAGTTTCGAGTAAAATTCGACTTCGTGAACGTAGTGAAGGATAAGGGCAAAATCCCTGAGGAATTTCCCGGGAACGTTCTCATAAATGGGATTTATGAAGATCACGCCGAATTCCTTAAGGTGGCTCACGTTGTGGTGTTTCTTGGCCACGAACTTCTTCGCCACCTCCTGCCACTCCGGGCCCAGCACACGAATTTCCGTTTCCCTTTCTTCAAAAGACTCCGGCGTAAAACCGCTGTAGATCTCATCGAACATCTTGTGCATCCATTCATCTGATTCCACGAAGCGGAGGGCGGAAAAACATTCCGTGGCATCGTGTTTGGACAGCGCTTCCTCGATGCTCGCGGCGCCAAGGTAGCGCAGAAGATTCTCCGGTTTTTTTCTGCGCAAAATATCCTCAATAAAATCTTTTTTCAGAAAAAATCCCTTGCCAATAGTGGCGATGCGCCGCGCAAGTTTGGCGGCTCTTTCAAACTCGTTTTTCCCTTCAACGCTTCCTAGGAGCGCGAGGAGCTCCCTTTCGTCGGCGAGAATCTCTTTGCGAAGCATTCCGCGGATATGGGAGGGTGAATGCTCGCTCGAGTTGAGCGTCCGAAGCGTATTTTCTATAGTATTGCAGTTTTCCTCAAAAACCTTGTCAAGGATCCCCGTTTTTCCGGTCCTTCGCGCCATTTCCTTATCGAGACGCTCCAAGACCATTGCGTCCACACCTAAAATTTTACCCAAAGAATCACAGGAGCTCATCGCGTTAAAGATTCCACGTTAATAGGAAGCGTTCTGAACCTCCCCGCGCTCTCGAACGAATGTCTTGTAAGCGCGCCCTCGGTCGCCCCGACATTCTCCACGACGGAGGTGGAATTGGCCGTAGCAAGCCTTATCGCATAACGTATATGTTCAGGTTTAACCTTGCCTATGTTCCCCAGTTTCACTCCTTTGCGCATGAGTCCGGCCACAAAACCCGCTCCGAAAGCGTCTCCTGCGCCGGTACGATCAACAAGTTTTTTCTCTTTGAAAATTCCCGATTTATAAACGAATTTTCCGTCGGAAACGGTCACGCCGCCCCTCCCGCCGGTAACCGCAAGTATGCCGGGCGTAAGCTTGTCGAGTTTCCTGAAAACCTCCCTTTCTTTTCTCCAGGGAATACCTGTCACAAGAGACGCCTCCTCCTCGTTCATGACAAGAAAGGAAATGTCTTTAAGTGACCTGATGACGTCTCCTTTTCTGTGGCGCAAATGATGACCGCTCGGATTGAAAGCAACCGCGATTTTATTTTTTCTCGCGAAATTAAGGAGTGGCATAAGCATCCTGTCCGATTCCCCGGCGAGAGACAGGTACCACCATTTGCTTTTCATTCTCTTCAAATCCAGATCTTTCATCGTGAATGAATCGGATGAGCCGTGGTAACCGAGGATCGTCCGCTCCCCTCCACGCATGAGGAGCACGGAATACGCCGTGGGAACGTCCGGGTTACGGGCAATAAGACTAACGTCAACTTTTTCGAGCGCAAGGCGCCTCCTCACTTCTTCTCCCGAAACATCGCAACCAACTTTGGCCACGCAGGCCGTTTTAAAACCCTGTCTCGCGAATGTAACCGAGGCATTGGCTGAATTGCCTCCGATGGTGAAAAAAATATCGTCTACCTCAAGTTTTTCCCCGAGAGGCATGACGTAGGCTTTTCCGGACGGAGTGTTCGGCCAGGGAATTACTTTTATCGAGGCGCTATAGAAAGCATCGCGCGTTGCCGACCCGATTGCGACGACATCTTTCATCTAACTCTTTTTAAAACTCTCTTAACAGCCGACTTGATGTCCTTGACTCCCATACCGTACTTTTCGAGCAACGCCGAAGGAGGACCCGATTCCCCGAACATATCCTCAAGCCCCACGAACTCCATCGGAACGGGATGGTTCTTCGCCAAAAGCTCGGCTACGGCTCCGCCCAAGCCGCCGATTATCTGGTGCTCTTCAACCGTAACCACGGCATCGGTTTTTCCGGCAAGTTCCAAGATCTTTCTTTCGTCCATCGGTTTTATGCTGTGGTTATTCAAAACTATGGTTCCTATTCTCTCTTTTCCGAGGTCTCTTGCCGCAAGAAGGGCGTTATACATAAGAGTCCCGCAGGCCACTATCAAAACCTGGGGCTTTTTGGACTGCCAGAAAACCTGAGCTTTGCCCGGCAAATAAGGCGTGTCTTCGGTCGTCACAACCGGCGTCTTCTCCCTTGCGAAACGGATATAAACCGGCCCCCATATATGAGCCGCGGCAACCGTGGCCTTCCTTGCCTCAATCGCGTCACAGGGAACGAATACCTTCATATTGGGCATTGCCCGCATGATCGCGATGTCCTCCGTCGCCTGATGCGTCGCGCCATCCGGTCCGACGGATATGCCAGCGTGGTGGCCAGCTATCTTAACATTAGAATCATTATAGGCGATGGTCGTTCTTATCTGTTCCCAGTTCCGGCCGGGGGAAAAAGTGGCGTAGGAAGAGATGAATGGGATCTTCCCCGAGATCCCCAAGCCAGCGGCAATCGTCGCCATATTCTGCTCGGCCACTCCTACCTCGAAGAATCTATCCGGAAACATTTTGGCGAAAGCCTCCACTCGCGTTGACTCCACAAGGTCCGCGCAGAGGGCCACCACGTTTTTATTCTCCTTTCCCGCCAAAATCAAACCCTCGCCGTAGCCGTTCCGGATGGGAAGCTGCTCCATGCCGCCTTCAAAAATTTTGGGATTAAGATTTGCCGATGGATTAAGCATTGTTATCTTTATCTCTTTTTATCAACCTCCAGTGATACAAGTAGAGCGGGAGCCCCACTATTATCATAGCCAAAGACCCCGCCGCTTCTCTCTGCCTGTTGCTCGTAAGTTGGTTTTTCTGGAATTGTTCCAGCTCCTCCTTGGATGGCTGTATAAGTTC
>JBBUAV010000087.1:0-2017 GCA_038058585.1 Patescibacteria group bacterium
AGAGATAATAATCCGGGGTTTTTCATTCCCGTTCCTCTTGCTTCGCCGGAAAGATGCGAATGCCCCCCTTAGGGCCAAGTTGTCGGCCTCGGTGGCCGAACCGGTGAATATAATTTCGGTAAAATCGGCGCCGATTGCCGCGGCTATGGAATCACGGGATCTGTCTACGACCGCAAGCGCCTCCTGTCCGAAATAATGAAGAGAGCCGGCATTACCCGGTTTTTCCGAAAAATAAGGGCGCATTGCCTTCTCTACTCTCGGGTCTACCGGAGTAGAGGCGGCGTAATCAAAGTAAAGCCGCATGCTGCCTTCCGAAATCCACCTTCATGACTTCCCCTGTTTTTTTGTCTGGCACGAAGAGGTACCCTCGATTTTGCGAAAGATCGTAGAGTTCCTTTGTTATCTTCACGTCGTTGAGGCAATAGGCCTTAAGCTCGTCCATTCTCCCTTCTCTATATAGACGGATTGCTTCCGAGCCGTGTTTATCCTTTTTTATTCCCAAATTTATTTCGGCGAGCTTGCTCAGACTGATTCTCTGGCCAGCCGCAGACTCAATTCTTTCGAGGAGATCCAGTCTTTCTTTCTCCCAGAGATTAGGAGCCTGGGTCCTGAGGCGCAGAAAATAGGAGTTCAGGACCGGAACATCATAGCGGTTCATACTGAAACCTATAAGTTTCCCGCCGCGCGCGAAGACGTCCGCTGCTTCCCTCATTTCGGACTCCTCGAAGCAAAAATATTTATCCTCCGCGTAGGAATAAACGCCGACGGCGGAAATTTTGAGGGCCGCGAAATTATCCCGTCCCACGTCCGGGTCAGTAAAAAAATTCTGGGTTTCTATGTCAAAAACCAGTGTGTCCATTATATATGCCTGTCGGCAACGTTAGAGGCGGCGTAGCTCTCGGGCTTGGTCTTGGCGGCGAAGTTGTTCGCCCTTATCATGGCCACCACTTCCTGGATCATCGGGCTTGTGGCTCCGTTCTCGCCTATGTCCGCGTGTATTTCAAAAGTAAATTCCGGCAGGGGAAATTTTCTAAGCTCTTTCAAAACGTCCTTAGCAACGTCAAGCGACATCAGGACTTCCCTGATTATTCTTTCACGCAAAGTGTGAACTTTCTCCGAATCGATCCTTCGCCAGAAATAGCGGCCGCCGTTGCCGACTCTATGGTCCACGATAGCGGTAACGAAATCAGCCTTTTGATCAGACATGAGTTCGGAGTCCGTGCCTATGGTGATATTGTAGTGCCGGCGCAAATCGGCCTTCATAAATCTTATCACCTCGCGCACGACGCCTTCTACTGTAAGTTTTATTCCAAGCGAACTGTGTAAAAACTCTGGCATTTACCAAACTATAAGACCTTAAACTTAATCCTGTCAATTTAGGAAAGACGTAAATTATAAAGCGCCCGCAAGGATATGTGTCCCGTGCGGGCGCTCATTTCCTGGACATTGCGTCGTCCCCTTTCAGCTCGAAGTCTTCAACCCGTGAAGTCCAACAAAGTTATTCCTTCTCTCTCTGGTCGCATCAGCTACTTCCAAGAGATCGTTGAGTTCCTTGGACAGTTCCATCATGCTTTCGATCTTTGGCTCTATCTCCATGATAAGCCCGACTTCAACCTTGATGAGGTCAACCTCTCCGAGGTGGTAGTCGGTATACTCGATCCTCTGCCCAGGAGACATTGGTTCCGGCCCCACCATGAAAGAACCGACCAACTTTCTTTTGGTCCGACTTATTCTTTCCTTAAACCTTCCGATCGCAATTTTCAGTTCCTTGACGTCATTCATGTGGCGTCCTCCTTCCGTCGCTTCCTTTTTAGAAACGAGCTAATTTCAAGTTAACAGCTGTGGGGGCGGGTGTCAAAAATCGTCAAGAAATAAGGAATTTTATAATTTTTTTGGCTTCTTTGGGTCCGGAAACAGAAACGCAATCGACGCCGGTTTTCCTTGCAGCATAATCATTGCCGCCCGGGAAAAGCGCGTCTCCCACAAAAAGCATGTCTTTAATCGGCACGCGTAAGCA
>JBBUAV010000088.1:0-13274 GCA_038058585.1 Patescibacteria group bacterium
AATTGAGATCGGATGGTTATTTCAACTCCATAAGCAACACTGTTTCGTGGTTCACGGCAACGACGCAACAGCTCGAAAACGTGGCGCCGGGCGATGGCGGAACGGTTAGATTTTCCGTGAGAGTGAAGAACGTTTTTCCCATAAAGCTTTTTAGCGACAAGAACTATACCCTTAAGGTTGATGCCAGGCTGGAGTCCCCCACGGTCCCGCCGAATATTACGGCCGAGAAAACGATTTCCGTTGACGGTACCGAAAGTAAGGTTGCGGGCAGGGTAGAGGTTTCTTCGGAGGCCTATTGGCGCGATGCCCAGTCCGGAATATTGAATTCCGGTCCGTACCCGCCGAAGGTCAATCAGCCGACCCAATATACGATTCACTGGATTCTGCGTAACTACGCGACGGACATAAATAATGTTTCTTTCTCGGCTTTTTTGAAATCGGGAGCAGTCTTTACCGGGAAGGTTAAGAGTAACGTGAACAATCTTCCGTCATATAATCCATCTTCGGGGAGAGTTACGTGGCAGATCGATTCCCTGGCTGCCAATAAGGGCGTGATAAGCCCTCCGGCGGAGGCCGTCTTCCAAATAGAGGTTACTCCTGCTGTCAATCAGGTGAATCGCAATGTTCCCTTGATCAGCGAAACCACCGCGACATGGACGGACGCTTTTACCGGCGAAGAGCTTAGGGTGTCAGCTCCGGAGCTCGACAGCAGTTTGCCGTACGACAAAACAATACTTTACGGAGACAACACCGTGAAGTTATAATTACAACGTATGGCCGAATCGGAAATCAAAAAAGAAGAAAAACAGCAAAAAGAGAAATCTCCGGATCTGATGGAGAAAATCGTCAGCCTCGCCAAAAGGAGGGGATTTGTTTTTCCGGGCTCCGAAATTTATGGCGGACTCAGTAGTTCCTGGGATTTCGGTCCATTGGGCGTAGAGCTTAAGAACAACATCAAATCGCTGTGGTGGGATAAATTCGTGCACCGCCGCAGCGACATTGTGGGGATAGACGCTTCTTTAATAATGAATCCCAAGGTCTGGGAAGCGAGCGGACATCTTAAGGAATTTAATGACCCGCTTATAGAATGCAAGAAATGCCACGAACGGTTCAGGGCCGACGAACTCATTAAAAGCGAGGATTGGATAAAGGAAAAAAAGTTCCTTGATACACTATCTCCGGGCGACAAGGAGCAGAGGATACGCCAACTTTTCAGGAAGTGTCCAAATTGCGGAGCGGAAGGGCAGTTTACGAGACCCAGGGAATTCACCCTCATGTTCAAGACGTTTTTCGGCCCGGCGCATAGCGAGAAATCAACCGTTTATTTCCGACCGGAGACGGCTCAAGCCATGTTCGTTAATTTCAAAAATGTTCTGGACACGACAAGGAATACTTTGCCTTTCGGCATAGCTCAAATGGGCAAGGCTTTCAGGAACGAAATTACGACCGGTTCTTTCCTTTTCAGGACAAGGGAGTTCGATCAGATGGAAATAGAATATTTCGTGAGAGAGAAGGACTGGGAGCAATATTTTGATTATTGGGTCAACGAAGTGACGTCCTGGATAGAGGAGGTCGGAATTGACCCCAAAAAAGTGCACGGAGAAGAAATACCGCCGGAAGAAAGAGCGCATTATTCCAAAAAAACGGTTGATTTCAATTATGATTTTCCGTTTGGAAGAAAGGAGCTCTACGGATTGGCCTATAGGACCGACTTTGACCTGAAGAACCACGAAAAAATGTCGGGAGAAAGTCTGAAGTACCATGATCCGGAAAGCGGGGAGGAAATTTGGCCTCACGTGATAGAGCCGAGTTTCGGCGTAGAGCGGACGTTCCTCGCCGTGCTTTTGGACGCCTATCACGAAGAGAAGGACAGGATTGTTCTGAGATTGAAACCCAAAGTGGCTCCCTACAAAGCGGCTGTTTTTCCGCTGCTTGCCAACAAGCCGGAATTGGTAAAACTTGCGAAAACGATCTATGGCAATCTGCAAAAAAAGTTTTACGTGGCCTGGGACGACCGCGGTAACATAGGAAAGCGTTACTATGCCCAGGACGAAGCCGGAACCCCTTATTGCATAACTGTTGACTTCGACAGTCTGGAAAAAAATGACGTTACCATCCGCGATCGCGACACCATGAAACAGGAAAGGGTGCCTATTGGCAAACTATCCGAATACATAAGCGAAAAGCTGTAGTCCAAGAAAATGAAGTTTCTGGTCCGCGGCGGAAAAAAACTGAGTGGCGAGATAGACGTTATGGGGGCGAAAAATTCCGTTCTCAAGGCCATGGCGGCCTCGGTCTTATTTGACGGCGTCGTGAATATCACGAACGTTCCGCTCATAGAGGATGTTTTCAGAATGCGCGAACTTTTGAGCGATATCGGCGCCGAAGTGCGCGAAGAAAAAAGAAAGCTGTCCATAAGCACCGATAAATTACGAGGCGACACCCTCAAAAAATCGGTGTCAGAGAGACTGAGGGCGTCCATAGTTCTTGCCGGACCGATTCTTGCAAGACAGGGGAAGGTTTTTTTCCCTTATCCCGGGGGTTGCGTGATAGGCAAGAGGCCCATTGACGTATTTTTGGACGGGTGGCGGGCGATGGGCGCCCATATAAAGGAAACGAGTGAAGGATTCGAGATTAAGGCCAAGAAGTTGCGCGGAACCGATTATTTTTTCCGTGTCGTGAGCGTTACCGGCACCGAAACATTGATTATGACGGCGGCGCTGGCGGAGGGAAAGACGGTTTTGCGGAATGCCGCCCTGGAACCGGAGGTTTCGGCCCTGGCAGATTTTTTAAACAGAGCCGGAGTAAAAATAAGAGGTGCGGGAACGCCGACCATAGAAATAGATGGTACGGGCGGGAGACTACTCAAGGCAACGGAGCCTTTTCGGGTTATGCCGGACAGGATAGAGGCGGGAAGTTTTTTGATCTTGGGCGCGGTTCTGGGTAAAGGAATCAGGATAAACCACTGCAATCCGGAACACATTATGGCCCTGATTTCCGCTCTCCATGACGCCGGCGTTGAGGTAAAGATTGGAGAGGATTGGGTTGAAACAAAAAAACCGGATAGGTTTTCGCCCGTGAATATAAAAACAAGGGAATACCCCGGTTTTCCGACGGACCTTCAGGCTCCGTTCGCCGTTCTTCTTACTCAAGCGCAGGGCGAGAGCATTATTTTCGAGTCCATATTTGAAGGTCGCCTTGGCTATGTTGAAGAATTGAAAAGAATGGGAGCAAAAATAGTTCCTTGCGACCCGCACAGGGTCATTATTGCCGGACCAACCGAACTACAGGGCAGGGAGATAGAAACCCCGGATCTTCGAGCCGGGTTGGCATTCGTCATAGCCGCACTTCTCGCAAAAGGAAAATCGGTGATAGGTAACGTTTATCAGATAGACCGGGGTTATGAGCGGATCGATGAGAGATTAAGGAAATTGGGAGCGGATATAGAGCGCATAGAATAAAAAGACACCGTTGAATTTGATTTTTGATCGGCACGGTGTCACACCGATTAAGTTTGGTTAACGATCCTGGCGGTCGAGGCGTCGGACTTCGATTAGTTTGTAGTATCCGTAGCCGTCGTCCGACATTACCTGCTTCGCAGGTGATGAAAAACTCTCGACAAGTGGTTTGTAAGTGATCTTGGCGCGCAGGCCCTGCCAGAGTCGCGGTTCGACGGTTATGAACCGAAGAGCGACGATTTTACCGTCATCACAGGCAAAGCTGATAAGCGTTTGCGGACGGTTCCACCAAGCATCCGAACGTTCGTCAAAACGCCTGTCCGGGGCCGTCCATACGTGGCTGACGTAGCCGTAGGCATTGTAAACGGGGACCGATTGATTGGTGACCCTGTCCGCTTCGTGCATCCTCTTTTGAAAATAGTTGTGCAATTCGGGAACTGCGACGAAGCAAAAAACCACAAATGCCGCGCCTCCTATAAACATCAAGAACTTCTCTTTCATCTTCTCACCCCTTTCCGCCATTTTTAGGCATGGCTGTCCTGACAAGAATCTTTTTAAATCTTAATATATCTTTAGAAATATGTCAAGTTAGATATGGCCCGAAGGTTTGACCTTATTCGTTTCCAGGTTTAAAGTAAACGTAATGTTTACCAAGAAAATTGGCATTGATTTGGGCACCGCGAACACCGTGGTTTTTGTCCCGGGTAAGGGATTCGTCGTTAACGAACCGACCATAGTTGCCCTCACTAAGCCGGACAATACTGTACTTGCCGTGGGACTGGAGGCAAAGGAGATGATAGGCAGAACGCCTGCCGAAATAGTGGCCTATCGGCCGCTGAAAGACGGCGTAATAGCCGATTATTACATAACCAAGGCCATGCTTACCTACTTCATCTCCAAGTCGGTTGGATGGTTCAATATATTGCGTCCAGATGTCATAGTTTCCGTACCGGCCGGCGTAACCCAGACGGAAAGACGGGCGGTGATAAATGCGACGATCGAGGCGGGAGCAAGGAATGCTTTCGTGGTTCGCGAGCCGGTGCTCGCGGCGCTTGGAGCTGGAATTCCGATAAATGCCAGGTCCGGGAATATGATAATAAACATGGGTGGCGGCACGTCGGAAGTGGCCGTTATAGCCCTCGGAAACATCATTTCCTGGAGTAGTTTGAGGGTTGCCGGAAACAAGTTCGACCAGGCCGTGAGCGATTACGTGAAAAAAAAGTATGCCTTGGCCATAGGAGAGCAGACAGCGGAGATGGTCAAGATCGAAATAGGGTCGGCGATACCGACAAAAGATAAAATGGAATATCAGCTGCGCGGGAGAGATCTTATTACCGGACTGCCCAAGGATATTATTGTGAATTCCAATGAGATAGCCGAGGCGCTAAATCCGTTATTGGTGGAGATAGCCTCTTCAATACAAGGCGTTTTCAATTCCACCCCTCCGGAACTCGTGGCGGACATAATGGGCAAAGGAGTAATACTTTCCGGCGGAAGCGCCCAGCTTCATAATATGCCCGAATTTTTTGAGAGATATCTTGGCGTTCCCACGTATGTCGCCGAAGATCCTATTTTCTGCGTGGCGAAGGGTACAGGCCTGATCTTGAATCACCTCGATACATACAAAAGGACCCTCCTTAATAAACGCTAACCGGAAGATGATAATCGGCCACGCAAGAATATTGTCCGATTTCAGAAAACTTGCGCAAACAAACCGCCTTTCTCATGGTTATATTTTTTTCGGTCCTTCAATGGTCGGAAAAAGAACCGTAGCGTTGGGACTGGCTTCGTATCTCGAAACCGGTAATCTTGAGTCACGGGGGATACTTCAGGATTGCTTGACCATTGAGCCGGATGCCGATGGAAAGATCGGAATAGACTCCATAAGACCGATAAAGGGATTTCTCTGGCAGAGGCCTATCATCAGTTCAAGAAGAACACTGGTTTTGGACCGGGCCGAGCTGCTTACCGCCGAAGCGCAGAATGCGCTTCTTAAGATCACCGAGGAACCGCCGTCATCAACTCTTTTTATCTTAGTGACTAACGACCTGGAATCGTTGAACCCAACCATACTTTCAAGGTTGTACCATGTCTTCCTTCCGGCACTTTCCGTAGCCGAAGTCAAAAAATGGCTCGTAGAGGCGTTGAAAATAAAAACCGCGGAAGCCGAAAGAATTGCGTCGGAATCGCTTGGCAAGCCGGGATTGGCAGCTGCCATAATCGGAGACAAGAAGTTCAATTACTACATTGCAGCGGCCGAGAAACTTCTTAAGGTCGCTCCGGCCGGGCGCCGAGAATTCATAAAGAAGCTGATGGACAAGGAAGACTTCAATTTTCCCGTTCTGCTTGATGCTGTAATATTAAGGAGAGTACTCCTAAGGTCGTCGGGTAAGTCGGTTATTCCGGGATGGCATGAACTTTTGGACCTGAGGAGGAAAGCGGCTTATTTCAACCTGAATCCGAGACTTCAGATCGAAGGTCTTCTTTCTTAATAATATGGCGGAGACTTCCGAAAATAATTTAAAAAATCTGGAGATGGAGCTAAGGAATACGTCCGAAAAACTCAGGACCGACCTCGGCGCCATAAGGGGCAATAGGCCTTCGGTAGACCTGATTCAAGGAATAAAAGTCAGCGTCTACAACCAGATTATGGACATAAAACAGCTTGGATCCATAACCATAATGCCTCCGAGGAGCGTAGTCGTAAATGTCTGGGATAAGAAGGCCGTGGGGGTGGTGATGAAGGCGATAGAGAGCGCCAAGATAGGGCTTTCGGTTTCAAATGACGGCAATAACGTTATAGCTTCACTCTCTCAACTCGGAAACGAGAGGCGGGAAGAACTTATGAAACTGGTCAAGAAAACCACGGAATCTTTAAGGATACAGGTAAGGAGCCATCGCGACGAGGCGATAAAGAAAATAAAGGAGTTGGAAGCGAACAAGGAAATAAGCGAAGACGAATCTTTTAAAACGAAGGAGAAGGTCCAGAAAATTGTTGACGACACGAACAGGCAGATAGAAAGTTTACTTGAGGCGAAATTGAAAGAACTTTCCGAGTAAAATTTAGGGCCGCTCCAATTTGGTGTCGGAACGGCCCTGGACTTAGGGGTTTTTACTCTTGAGGTATGACAAGCATATCCACACTGCAAGCATGACCAGGGCCAGAACCCCGAATATCACGGCGAAACCGGAACGACTGGAGGCGAAAAAGGAAGCGAGAGCCGTAACAAAACACAATTTTCGCATCTTTCCTCCTTTTAGGGCACTTCTTATTTTTTACCGTTAAATGAGCAAGTGGTCAAGTTGAAATGGATTTGTTTATAAATTATCCTTAATCGGTATGCTTATCGTCATATTGGTCATACTCAGCCTCTCGCTGCTTATCTTGGGTCATGAAGCCGGCCATTTTTTTGTCGCCAAATATTTCAAATTAAAAATTGACGAGTTCGGATTCGGCTTTCCTCCGCGCCTGTGGAGCAGGAAAAAAGGCGAGGTGGAATACAGCTTAAACGCCCTTCCTTTCGGCGGATTCGTGAAGATCGCCGGAGAAAACGACCGCATTGGCGGTGAAATGGAAAAACTGCGTTCGTTGCCGGAGAAAGAAAAAGCAAGAATATTTTTGTTTCAGCCGGCCTGGCGCAGGGCTCTTATTGTCGCGGCCGGCGTGACCGTAAATTTCATAATCGGATGGATCCTCGTATCCCTGGTTTTAATGATCGGAACTCCCGGGGTAGTTATCGTAACCGATATCGAGCCCGATTCTCCGGCGGCCCAGGCGGGAGTCATGCCGAACGACATTTTCAGGGATTTTTCGAGCTCCGGCGAATTTCTCAAATTTATAAATGCGAATCGCGGGAAACCAACCGATTTCAAGGTGCTCCGCAACAGCAAAGAACTGGACTTAACGATTACTCCCCGCGAAGAAAATAATGCTTCAAAAGGCGCCTTGGGTGTTTATTTCACCGAAGGAGGCGAAGAGAAGCTCGGTTTTTTTAGCGCCATCTGGAATGGACTCAAAAGATCGGCTCTAATATTCACTCTTGTCTTCCGGGTTTTCTACGAATTGGTTAGGGGCATGGTTTTTGAAGGCAGGCTTCTTGAAGGAGTCGTGGGGCCGGTCGGTATTTTTTCGGTTGCCCAGGAGACATCCGGAATTTCAATGATTTATTTCGTTTACATGCTGGGAGTGATCTCCTTGAATCTTTCGGCAATAAACCTCATTCCTTTTCCGGCACTGGACGGAGGCCGAATCATGATGATATTGGTGGAAAAAATAAAGGGTTCGCCGCTGTCTATAAAAGCGGAATCTTTGGCCAACGGCATGGGTTTCGTACTGCTCATAGTCCTAATGGCTCTTATTACCGTCCGCGACGTAGCCAATCTCTTTTAAAAAATTACCCGCGGTGCCTCTCTTGCGAGTGTGGCACCGCGGGCTGGAACTACTCACCGTGTTTGGCGCAGAGAAATCCTACGCCGGCAAAACACAGTACGAAAAAGATCGCGCTGATGGCAATGATCGGGGCACATTTCTCGATGCCGGTTTTTTCTATGCCTTCCCATGCCCTCGCGATGGCCGCGAAACAGATTATTGCTCCGATTACGGCTCCCATTTTCGCGCCGGATATGCCATTAACACCTTGTCCTTCCATATTCTCCTCCTTGTGCGGTTCTGTTTTTATTAATAACATTTTTTCTATATTCGGTCAATATCGGGCGATCGTTCAGATACGGTTTTATTATCGTGAATTGTTAGAATCTATGTATGGAAAGGGATAGTGATTTTCCCGAAGGGTTTTTATGGGGAGCTTCTTCTTCCGCCCATCAGGCCGAAGGATACAATCATAACGACTGGACGGAATGGGAGGAAAAGACGGCTAAAACCAGGGCGAATAAAGCCGGAGAGACGAAGTGGCCGCGGTATATATCCGATAATTATCCGTCTCCACTGAACGAAGATAATTATATTTCCGGCAAATCCGCCGACCATTTTCATCGTTTCGGCGAAGATTTTGAAATTGCCGCTTCGCTCGGGCATAACGCCCACCGTTTTTCGATAGAATGGTCACGCATTGAGCCGGAAGAAGGCGAATTCAGCGATAGCGCTATTTCTCATTACCGTGGCGTTTTTCGCTCCCTTAGGGAGAGAGGACTGAGGCCTGTCGTAACCTTGTGGCACTGGACTTTGCCTCTCTGGGTAGCGGAACGCGGTGGGTGGGAAAACGGGAAAACCATCGGTTGGTTTGCCGCCTATGCCGGAAAGATATTTTCGGAATTCAAGGACGAGAACGCGCTCTGGATAACAATAAATGAACCGGAAGTTTGGGCGGCCAATTCGTATCTTGTCGGAAAATGGCCGCCGCAGAAGAATAATTTATTCAGCTATCTTAGGGTCCTTAAAAATCTTGCCCGGGCCCACAAGGAATGCTGCGATGTCATGAGGTCTGTCTCGCGTAATTTCTCCGTGGGTATAGCAAAGCACAACGTTTACTTTGAGGCGGCCGGCAAGAAAGTTTTAAACAGGATATTAAAAAGAGCGGCGGATTGGTGGTGGAATTCTGATTTTCTCGACCGCATTGAAGGATATTACGATTTCATAGGCCTGAATTATTATTTCCATAACAGGATCGATTACGGTTTCAATAAAAACGAAAATTCGTGGATTTCCGACATGGGTTGGGAAATTTATCCCGACGGTTTGTACCACGCGCTACTCGATCTCGGGAAATACCGGAAGCCTATTTACGTAACGGAGAACGGAATTGCCGATTCGAGAGACGCGGAGCGCGGCAAATTCATAACCGAAATGACGAGAAGCATCGGCCGCGCCATCCGGGGCGGTGTTGACGTGAGGGGCTACCTCTACTGGTCTCTCACGGATAACTTTGAGTGGGTCTACGGATTTTGGCCGCGCTTCGGCCTCGTCGGCATAGATTACAAGAACTTTGAGCGCAAGATAAGGCCAAGTGCTCTTGTGTATAAGAAAATAATAAAAGGCAAATTATGAACTGGCTTTTTGTGGCTCTTATGGCCCAGTTTATATTGGGTAGTTCGGCCTTATTCGACAGATTTCTTTTGAAGAAAATATATTCGAATCCTCCAGGCTATGCGTTCTGGCTGGGGTTGATCGGCCTGGGGTCCCTGGTTCTCGTTCCTTTTGGATTCAATTTTAACGATTTTAGTTTTGTTCCCCTGGCTCTCGCAACCGGTGGCGTTTTCGTTCTGGGCATGCTCCTCTATTTCTGGGCCCTTTATTACGGAGAAGCTTCGGCGGTCGTGCTTGCGACCGGTGCCGTTTCTCCGATTTTCGCTTTTATTTTCAATTCCGTGATCACGGGTATAAGCCTTGAGCGGTACGAAATTTTCGGTTTCGTCATGCTTGTTTCGGGCGGAGTTCTCCTTTCTGTTTTTGAGCGAACGGAATTCCGGAGGCGCATTTTCGCTCTCGCTTTTCTGGGGGCACTTTTTTTGGGACTTTCTACGGTCTTATCCAAGGCCGTATTCATGAGAACCGACTTTATAACCGGCTTCGTCTGGATAAAAATGGGGGGCGCGCTTGCCGTGCTTCTTTTGCTTTTGTATGGGCCTTGGCGCAGGAGGATACTTTCACCGGAAGGTAAATTAAGCGTTTCCTCGCGCCTCTTTTATTTTCTGAACAGAGGTTATGCCGGCTTGGGGTCGGTGCTTATTTCTTATGCCGTATCCTTGGGGGTTCCTCCATTGGTCGAGGCAACCCAGAGCGTGAAGTATCTTCTCGTTTTCGTAGGCGGGTGGATCATCCTTCGGGAAAGATTTCGGGGGAAAATACTGGCAGCCAAAGTTGCCGCGCTTATTATCGTATTTTTCGCCATAATAGTTCTGGGAGCGGGGGATTACGCAAGGAATCTCGCGCCGTCTCCGGAGAGAACCGTCGAGTGGGGAGTTACTTTTTCGGATAAGTTCTCCAAACTTTTCCAGGGGATAGATTGGAAAAAAAATTACGAGGCCATACTTGACGATCTTGGAGTAAGGAGACTGAGACTCGTGGCCTATTGGGATTTAATAGAGCCCCAGGACGATGTTTTTAATTTTGAAGATTTGGACTGGGAAATAAAAGAGGCGGAAAAGCGCCAAGCGAGCGTAATTCTTGTGGTTGGACAAAAGACGCCAAGGTGGCCGGAATGCCATGTGCCGCCATGGGCCGGAGAGGAGACGGAGGACGCAAGGAACGGGAAATTTGCGGATTTCCTGCGGGTAGTCGTAAAAAGATACAAGGACTCTCCATCGCTTTTGTACTGGCAGGTGGAGAACGAACCGTTTCTGCCCTTCGGCGACTGTCCGACCATAAAGGATGAAGTTTTGGATAAAGAGATAAAAGTTGTCCGGGAAGAAGACTCGCTCCACCGGATTCTTGTGACCGACAGCGGGGAATTCGGCACCTGGTACCGCGCCGTAGGATACGGAGACGTATTCGGAACTACCATGTACCGTCGAGTGCATAACAAGGTATTCGGATATATAGATTACCATCTGCCGCCGTCGTTTTTTCTTCTGAAGGAAAAAGTAATCCGCTGGCTGACGGGGAATTACGACAAGAAATTCATCGTCGTTGAACTCGCCGCCGAACCTTGGCTTACAAGGCAGCTTTACGAGACGACAACGAAAGAACAGTTTTCCGTTTTTGACATCGATTTTTTCAGGGATACCGTTCGGTACGCCAAGGCGACCGGATTTGACGAGTATTATCTTTGGGGAGCCGAGTGGTGGTACTGGCTTAAAGAGGAACAGGGCAACGGTCTTTTCTGGGAAGAGGCCAAGGGTTTGTTCGGTCATTAGCCGTGAGGAGTAGGGCGCCTCTCGTCGCATGTTAGTATGATTTTAATAACGCTTTCCTCATCCACGATATACGACAACGCACTTAATTCATATTAAAAGAGTAATGATTTTTCGTAAAAAAGGATTCACTCTTATCGAGCTCCTTATCGGCATAGGCATTCTTGCCGTCATTACCACTTCGGTTCTTCTTATCCTCAACCCGGCGGAAATCATAAGACGCGCCCGGGATGCCCAGCGTATTAATGACATAAACGCTTTGCAAAGAAGCATTGCACTGCAAAGCCCTTCGGATTTGGACGGTCCGAATTATCCGAATGATTCCTGTAGGGGACAAGCCAATCAGAGAATATTTGTTTCGGTTCCGAACGACAACGGAGAAACTCCGCCGACCCCTCCTTCCGGCTGGGCGTACGCCCAGGTCACGTCCGATAACTTGCGGCACGTGGACGGCGGCGGTTGGGTTCCCGTGGACTTCACCACTAAAGGCGAGTTGGGCTTAAAATCCACTATTTCCTCTATTCCGGTGGATCCCATAAATACTTTCGCTTCCGGTCTTTACTATACGTACGTTTGCGGTTCCTACGAATTCACCGCCGCGATGGAATCGAATAAATACAAACAGAGCGCCCAGAATGAAGGGGGAGACAGTCCCGATTTATTCGAAGTTGGAACGGACTTCACCGTTACTCCCGTGCGCAGCACCTCTACGTCTTCTTCTTCCGTTCCGACCTGCTCCACCTTTCCTTCCACCGTCAATACCGGAGAGAATACTGCGGCCACGGGTTCCGGCGGAGACGGGAGTTATGCGTGGTCCGCGCCGGGCGGCAGTCCTTCTTCCGGAAACGGTACCGTGTTTTCCACTTATTACGGGACTTCGGGCGTGAAAACCATAACGGTGACAAGCGCGAGCCAGAACGGAAATTGCAACGTGACGGTCAATAGTTCTCCCGGGCCGGCTCCGACAATAACTTCCATAAATCCGTCGAGCGGCACCAATAATGGCGTCGTAAGTATTTCCTCGGTGTCCGGAAACAATTTCCAGAGCGGGGCCGCGGTGAAGCTGACCAAAACCGGCCAGTCGGACATCCTGGGCTCCGGGTTTGCCTTCGCGAACAGCACGACTATCAATGGCGGCTCATTTAATCTCACGGGCGCGGCAACCGGCACCTGGAACGTCATAGTTACGAATCCCGACAGCCAAAGCGGAACCCTCGCTAACGGGTTTGCCGTAAATCAGTCTTTGCAGCCGGCGCCCTCGGTGTCGTCAATCTCTCCGAATACGGGCACGAATGACGGGACCGTAGGCATAACCTCGATAACCGGTTCCAATTTCCAGAGTGGAGCCACAGTTAAACTTACAAAAACCGGACAAGCCGACATCATAGGTTCCGGATTTGCGGTCATAAGCGGCTCCACCATAAACGGAGGCTCTTTCAATATAAACGGAGCGCTTACGGGAGCATGGAACGTTGTTGTCGTAAATCCCGACATCCAGTCGGGTTCCTTGAACAACGGTTTTACGATAGAAACTCCAGCTCTATCCGTTTTGTCCGTAACTCCTTCAAGCAGAGGACAGGGAGCGTCGGGCCAATCCATCACGGTGAATGGCCAGAATTTCCAGAGCGGGGCAAGCGCGACGGTAAGCGGAACGGGAATTACGGTCAACAACACCGCTTTTATAAGCGGCTCCGAGCTTTCCCTTAACGTTACGATTTCCGGTTCGGCCGCAACCGGCGCGAGAGATGTCACCGTGGTAAATCCCGACAGCAAGCAGGGAATTTGCTCGGGATGTTTTACCGTTAACGTAAGACCGGCAGCGACTTCCGTAAATCCCACCTCAACGCAACAGGGAACTTTGGGTTTCAATATTGTTTTGAACGGAAGCGGTTTTCAGAATGGAGCGGGCGTGTCTGTGAGCGGAACGGGAGTTACGGTAAGCAGCACCACTTTTAACAGTCCATCGCAAATTACCGCGACAATTAACGTGGGCGGTTCGGCCGCCAC
>JBBUAV010000089.1:0-2539 GCA_038058585.1 Patescibacteria group bacterium
GGCAGAGGAGATAAAGACGAAGAAAGGATGGATAAGCAGGGAGGTTAGGGTATGATTATGAAAAGATTAGATGACGAAAAAAATAATTCTTGTCATACTGGATGGTTTTGGTCTCGCGCCGCCCACGAAGGGTAATCCGATAACTTCCCGGACCGCGCCGTTCATCAACGGACTTATAACCTCCTATCCATCGCTTTCGCTTGTCGCCTCGGGGCTCAGTGTCGGCATGCCTTGGGGAACTTTCGGGAACAGCGAAGTCGGACACTCGGCCATGGGAACGGGAAGAATCGTGGTTCAGGAACTCGCCCGCATAAACCAGGAGATACGAACGGGTAATTTTCCCAAAAATCCGGCCTTCGTAAAAGTTCTGGAACACGCGAAAAAAAACAAATCCAGAGTTCATCTCATAGGCTGCGTGAGTCCGGGTGGCATTCATTCTCATGAAAATCACCTCCTCGGCCTTTTGGAGCTTTTCGGCGGCCATAGGGGAATAAATGTTTTCGTCCATATGATCACGGACGGGGAAGATTCTTCTCCGAGAGAAGCGCCCGAAAGCCTAAAGAGACTCAAAAAACCACTCGCGAAGGCTGGAGCCAAAATATCGACCATCGGGGGCCGCGTTTATGCGATGGACAGAATTGGCAACTGGGAGTTGGTGAAAAAGGCGTGGGACGTGATGGTCGAAGGGTCGGGAAAAACGATCGAAGACCCCGAAAAATATCTTAAGGAATCATACGGGGAGGGACTCATAGATTCGGAGATAACTCCGGCCGTGGTTTCGGGCGCCAAAGATGGCACGATACGCGATAACGACGGGATCGTCTTCTTCAATTTCCGCAACGACAGGATGAGGCAGATAGTCTCTTCCTTTACCGACAGTAAATTCAATTATTTCGAACAAAAAAACAAGCCTAAGAACCTTTGTGTCGCGACAATGACCAGATATTCCGATGATTTTCCGGTATTCGTGGCCTATGAACCGAATATCGTGCCGAATGCCCTCGGCGGAGTTTTAAGCGGGCTTGGGTTGAAACAACTGCGGGTCGCGGAGCAGGAGAAAGAAGCTCATGTGACCAACTTCTTCAACGGCGGGAAGATCAGTCCCTACGCAGGCGAGGAAAGAGTGATTGTTTCGTCGAGACCGCTTGTCGGCAAAGGCTACGTGGAACATCCCGAGATGTCCGCCGATAAAATTACCGAGGCGGTTGTAGGAAGCGTTGAGAAAGATTATTCGCTTGTAGTCGCCAATTTCGCGAATACCGATATGATCGGCCATACCGGAGATCTGGAAGCTACGAGAAAAGCAGTCGGGATCATTGACGAATGCGTGAAGCGAATATGCAGATCTTGCGACGAATCCGGGTGTCTTGCGATCGTGACCTCGGATCACGGAAACGCGGAAGAACTCATAGACCCACTTACGGGAGGAAAGGATACCCAGCATTCCGTTTCCGGAGTCCCTATAGTTTTTGTTTCGCGCGGTCTTGCGATGAAATCCAAAATAAGGGGAATCGAGCGCCTGGCGGAAGAAGAGCCGCGGGGTTCGCTTGTGGACGTGGCCCCGTCAATACTTTATTTCCTCGGCATCAACAAGCCCGAAGAGATGACCGGCTCGCTTCTTCTTTAACGCTTCCCATCTCTCCTTTTTTGTTTTAGAATAATTTTTGTATTAGCCCCCATAGCTCAAAGCCGACGTGGACTCCGCAAGCGAAGTCGCAGTCGGCTCTCCGATCTCCGACATGCCCGTCGGAGCGTCGGAGTGGATAGAATAAACGAGAGGATGCATCTATATATTAAAGGACAAGCGCGGAAAGTTTTATATCGGCAGCACTTCGGATATAAATCGTAGGCTGAAGCAGCATCAGTCGAGACACACTCAGACAACGAGGAATATGGAAAATCCCAGCCTCGTATTAGTGCAAGAGTATGATTCCCTCGGGGTCGCTAGAAAAATTGAAAGAAAGGTAAAGAAACTGAAACGTAAGGATTACATTGAAAAGATTATATCTGACGGATATATTAAGATTATGTGAAGCATGTCCCCGTAGTTCAACGGATAGAACGGCTCCCTTCTAAGGAGCAGATCGAGGTTCGATTCCCCGCGGGGACGCACTTAGAAAATCTTAACGAAGAACGAGTTTAGATTTTCAAGTGCTCCGATCGAATAAAACGAGCATCGGAGCCGCAGATAAAAGGTGCGGGGACAAGTGCCGCAGTGCTCTTCGTGGGGCGAGGATGTGGGTTCCCTGCCTGTCGCAGGCAGGGCTCAGTGGCAAATTAATTTCGATTGGTGGGCGATTAGCTCAGTGGCAGAGCGTCTCGTTTACACCGAGAAGGCCGCAGGTTCAATCCCTGCATCGCCCACCAATCGAAATTAAAACATCCCGACATTATATCGCGGGGGAGGTCCGAGGTTCATCAATCCCCGCCAGAGGCAGGCAGGCCTCGAGCGCGCACTAGAAATCAATCAACGTAGACAGCGATCAGTGTCCCTTCCGAAACGAATTCACTGTTATTTTTATGGCGCTTCTTGAGAGTT
>JBBUAV010000090.1:0-1586 GCA_038058585.1 Patescibacteria group bacterium
CTCTTCGCGCTCTCCGCCTTCACGTCCCTCATTCTGGCCCGCTAGCCAATAATGATCCCATTAGAGATTTTCCATGTGGTATTATCGCAAAATTATAAGTAACTTCGGATGCGCTAGCGCATCCTATCTCTAACGGGATGACCTACAAAGAACTGCGAGCGCTTTTTCTTAGGCGCTTTAATATTCCGAAAGCCCGTCCTGTCGCGAGAGCGATACGTTCCTTTACCACGGCGGAAAAAGCTGTCTTTTATTTTTTTACCGCCGTATTCATTCTTTCCGGATTCATTATGCTCTGGCAGGTAAGCGACGCTTTTCTAGTCGAAGTGCCAGTGCGCGGCGGTGCGCTCGCCGAGGGAGTGGTTGGTAATCCGCGCTTCATCAACCCGGTGCTTGCTTTTTCCGAAGCCGACAAGAATCTGACAGCTCTCGTTTACTCGGGTCTGGCGCGCCTTACGCCCGAAGGAGAGATAGCAAACGACCTGGCAGAGAGTATTAGTGTTTCGCAGGACAAGCGCGTTTATACGGCGGTTCTCCGTGCGGACGCCCGTTTCCACGATGATACAAAAATCACGGCCGATGATGTCATCTTTACTATCTCGAAGATCGCCGACCCGGTGGTCAAGAGTCCGCGCCGCGGCAACTGGGACGACGTCACCGTGGAGAAAATTGATGAGCGTACCGTTAAATTTACGCTCAAGCGCGCTTACGCGCCATTTATATACAATCTTACCGTCGGCATTCTACCCAAGCGCATCTGGCACAATGTCACCAACGACGAATTCTCTTTCAGCCAGTTCAACACTCTGCCGGTTGGTTCCGGCCCTTTTGAAGTCGCCAGAGTGGAGAGAAACGAGGGGGGTATTCCCGATTATTATGGACTTGAGCCCTTCGGTGATTCTTCGGGCAAAAAGCCGTACATAAAAAATCTGGTCTTCCGCTTCTATCCATCTGAAACCGCTTTAATTAAGGCCTACAATGACGGTTCCGTTGACGCAATAAGTGGCGTCTCTCCGGAAAATCTAGAGAAACTCGACGAACGCGGTTCGCGAGTAGTCCGCTCGTCCCTGCCGAGAATTTTCGCTGTCTTCTGGAACCAGACCAAGTCGAAAGTGCTACAGAATAAGGAGGTGCGTCGCGCCCTTGGCCTTGCCGCGCCGAAAGAAAGAATCGTCGAAACGATTCTTAAGGGATATGCTACCCCCATCGACGGTCCGATTCCGGCGGGTATTTACGGCTGGAGTTCAGAGAGGCAAAATACTGAGCCGTACGAGAAACGACTTGAACTCGCGCGGCAAATCTTGACCAAAGACGGCTGGGTTCTTGACCTCGAAACCGGGGTATTGGAAAAAAAGAGCAAGTCTGGTAACATGACTTTGTCGTTTTCTATCTCCACCGACGACACACCAGAATTAAATAGAGTCGCCGAAGAGCTTAAGGGCGCGTGGGAGAAGCTGGGAGCGAAGGTTGAGATTCTGGTATATGAAAGAGGAGACCTCAATCAAAACGTCATTCAGCCGCGCCAGTTCGAAGGGTTGCTCTTTGGAGAAGTAGTCAGCCGCGATGCCGATGTCTATCCCTTCTGGCAT
>JBBUAV010000091.1:0-2010 GCA_038058585.1 Patescibacteria group bacterium
TCGAAGGTTGAGTTCGCTGGCTGTGAGAGTAGCGTGGAACCACCTCCCGATATCACGAAAATTACCAGGTCCTCTTCCGAGCCGCCAGAGAGGAGTTTGATTATGGCTTTGGGTGCGATGGTATTTGAATCGGACGGTAGGGGATTAGTACCGCCGTAAACCCTTAGTTTCCGGAGCTTGCTCTTTTTAATATCAAGGACGATTCCATCGGTGATCACATCGTCAAGTACTTCCTCAAGGGCTGTGCCGGCTTCAAGTGAACACTTACCTACACAGATCACAAATAGTTTCTTGACTGTGTCAAGCTGTATGGCGTTTCCTTTTATAAGAAGACTGCCGTTCTGGAGACGAACGTTGTTTTTGATAATTCTTTCCGTATCGATTGCTTCAAGTCCGGCCTCGGCGATAAGCAGCGCGTTTTTCCTGGCCTCGCTTTTGGCCAGCTCGTCAAAATTTTTTATCTTCATAACCCATTAATTATAGGGCTTTTAATCCAGTCGGACTATTCCAACTTCTTGCGCTTGAGGAGTAGAGCATTTGCCGCAACTATTATTGTCGATAGGGACATGAGCGCTGCCGCGAGCGCCGGTTCCAAGAGCAATCCCCTGGAGGCGAGGACGCCGGCGGCGAGCGGTATGGCTATGGCATTGTAGCCGGTTGCCCAGAAAAGATTCTGAAGCATCTTGGAGTACGTAAGACGGGAAAGCCGGATGATTTTCGGTATGTCTCGCGGGTCATTCTTTACCAGGATTATACCCGCCGACTCTATCGCCACATTCGTGCCTGCTCCAATGGCAATGCCCACGTCCGCCTGGGTCAGAGCCGGAGCGTCGTTTATTCCGTCTCCCACCATGGCCACTTTTTTTCCATTGGCCTGAAGGATTTTTACCTTATCCGCTTTTTCACCGGGGAGAACGCGGGCGAAATATTTGTCTATGCCGAGTTCTTTGGCGACCCATTGCGCCACATCTTCCGCATCCCCGGTTATCATCGCCACATTCACTCCCATGTCTTTTAATTTTTTGATCGCCTCCCTTGATTCCTCGCGGATGATATCCGCAAGGGCCATTACTCCAATCACTTTATTGTCTTTCAGTAAGTAAATAATTGTTTTTCCCTTGTTCTGCTCATTCTTTATTTTTTCCGGGAGACGGAAACCAAGTCCGTCAGCCACGCCGGCTCCTCCCACAACTACCGTCGAGGCTCCTATTTTCCCCTGAGTTCCCTTGCCGGGCAGGCGAAGAAATTCCTTGGTCTCCACAAAGGGAATGTTTTTCTCGCGCGCGTAAGCTGTTATTGCTTTCGCTATCGGATGCTCGGAGTAGGCATCTACCGAAGCGGCGAGGCTTAAGACCTCTTCTTTGTCTTTGGCGCCTATGGGCCACACGTCGGTTACGCCGTATTCGCCCCTCGTGAGAGTTCCGGTTTTGTCAAAAAGAACGATGTCCACGTTCCTCGCCGCCTCGAGCGCTAGCCTTTGTTTGACCAGAAATCCGCTGCGGGCTGCTTTAGTGGTGGAAATGGAGGCGACAAGGGGTACGGCAAGGCCAAGGGCGTGCGGGCAGGCTATTACGAGTACGGCCACAAGACGCTCCACGGCGAACGCGGTTCCGGCGCTTGCGGCAAGCCAGCCGGCAAATGTGGTTCCTCCGGCAACTACGGCGACTATCGTTAGATAAAATGCGGCGCGGTCGGAGAGTATCTGTAAGCGCGATTTGGATGCCTGGGCTTCGGAGACGAGCCGCATGACGCCCGCAAGGAAAGTATGCTCTCCTATTTTGGTGACTTTTATCTTAAGCAGGCCGTCGCTATTAACGGTTCCCGCAATCACCGTGTTTCCAGGAAGCTTCGAGACGAGCTTGGACTCTCCCGTGGCAAGAGATTCATTGACGGATGAATTGCCCTCAACCACTTCTCCGTCGGTCGGTATCTTTCCGCCGGGTCTTACAAGCACAGTGTCGTCTTCCCGCACTTCGGATAGGGGAATGGTTTCCGTCTTGCTTCCGCGGA
>JBBUAV010000092.1:0-4957 GCA_038058585.1 Patescibacteria group bacterium
ACTTTCTCCCGCTCTGGGCCTTGGCACTTTTCATGATGTATTGGTATCAAGTGCCGGCTGCTATAGTCGGTCTGGGACACACCATAACCGTGACCGACTTCAATTTTTTTTTCGCGCTGACATTTCCCGTCACGTTCTTGGCGCTGATGCTGGTTTTTGTGGGAATTATCGATATTTTTGAGTATAAAATTGGCAAAAAATCAAAGGCAATGCTTTTAATATGGTTTTTGTCCGCGATAGCATTTTTCTCATATTATTTCATAACCAGAGAAGGGATTATCGATACGTACCTTCTGCCTCTTGGTGGCAATATGATTTTTTATCTGCCAATGCGCGCATTAATCATCCTTGTAATATGGAAGCGTCTTTCCGGGGCGGCAAACAGAAATCTATATATGACCATCGGTTCGGTTCTGATCGTCATGGAATCCATACTTGGTATCATCCGCAATTCGCTGGTGATTGAAAACATTCTTATTTGGCCGCCGCAGTTCTGGTACGCAGTCCTCTCGTCTTCAAAGTTCTTTTTCGTAACGCAATCATTGAGCATAATACTTTTTGTTGCCGGATTTTATCTGCTTCACATTGCTTATTACCGCACGCGAGACCACATCGGTGATGTGAAAACTCCACATATAGCTGGGAAAATTGAATAAAAAAAGAGGCCCCGCGTTTTTGGCGCGGGGCGTCTGGATAGGAACCAAACAAGCAAGGATACTAGGGAGTCGGGACGTAACTGTAGGGTGTTCCCGCGAGTTGCCGCCTTTCTTCGGCGATTTCTTCGTATCGTACATTCTTGCAACGGGAAAGGTGGAACTTGTACCACGGGCACTGCTTATGAGGGTCAGGCGCGCGATAGGCCGCGCAGATACCTCTTCCGCAGTTTTCCGCCCGGCTGGGCTCAAAGTGCGAACCCAGAGCTGCGCAGACGAGTTCGAGAATTTCCTCGAGCCCAAGTGCGGTTGGGGTCACATCGGTGTGGGTGGGCGAGCCATTGAGTAGGCACTGGTTCTTTAAGAGGAACCAATTATCCACTCCACCGGCAAATCCCTCTGCGGCAAGATTATCCTTGGCGTCGTCGAGGATTTTCCCTCCTTTCTCTGCTTCGGCGATACGCAGGACTCTTGCCACCCCGGAGAGGTTGACGCCGGAGTTAATGTTGTTAAAAACTCCGACGAGGTTTGTCTTCGGGTTTTTCGTTATGACCACGTCAGCTCCGATTCTGGAATGTTTACTGCGTCCATACTTGGGCGCAGCCGGATTCTTGGTGACCACGGCCACAACTTTGACCCTACCCCCGTTGTGAGGACGAACCTCCAGGACCGAGGCCCCTTTGAATGCGTTCGCCACGCTCGCGAAGTCGGTCGAGTCGGCATAGATGACGTCGAGGTCTCTGATGGTCCTCTCGATGACCTCAAGCGGTTTGGAGCCTGATTCGCGGTGCCTGGATTTCACGATATTGGCCAGGTCAAACCTGGTATATCTATTACCGAGAGTCGTATCCCTTTCTATTACGTAAGACAGAAATTTCTTAATAAAGCCCCTGTCTTCCGCGCGCCCGGAATCATCATCGTAGTTAGTTACGGGGTCTGCTTCGCACAGCGCCTTGAATAAAAGAGACGATGCGCATTCGTTGGGTATACGTTGGCCATTCGGCAAGTGTTCATCGAACGGGCCGCCGCATACTCCGATTGGCAGAATGCCGCCGCGGATTAATTCTTCCGCATTAGCCCCGTTGTAGCCGTTGTTATAGAAGACGATCTCTGCCCTATCTGCTCCCGGGAAGAAAGCAGGGGATGAGAACATTCTCAGTAACCAGACTACGAAGATCTCATCGAGGTGCGGCAGTTCGTGTACGAGGATCTTGAGTATGGTCGTGCGATACGTCGCGATGTTTTGGCACATTCTCTTATTCTCCTTGGAGCTCTCGCTCCCATCCTTGGATTGTTTGTAAAGGCCGTATCATCAGACACGGCGAAACTGTTTTATATGATAGAACAGTTCTTCCATTTTGTCAAGAAGCGGCCGCGGCTTGTTGTTAAAACGGCCGCCTTGTATTTTAATACCAGAGGTATCTTTTGGAGGATAAAGTGAAAAAGAAGAAGCCGACCATTGTTCTTCGACCCACGAAAAAAATCTACCGCTACCTCGAAATGCTGGCCGGGACCGGGTTTTACGGCCGGAACGTGAAAGAGGCGACAGAGAGAGTTCTTTCCGAGGCCGTATTCCAAAAAGTTACGTCGGAAACATGGAAAGCGATTTTTGGAAACAAAAGTCCCCGAACAAAGAAACGGTGACGGAGTGGTTTTACCCGGCTGGCCTAAAATGGCCAGCCCTACTTTTCATTCAGAAGGTTAGTGGCGGGAGGCTTACTTTGAACTCTATTTAAGATACCGAGCGTGAGTATGAGCGCAAAGGCCGAGAAAGCCATAAGCGGGATGGTTATGTAACCAAAGTTCATTACGAACACCTTCGAGCAGTTAACCGAATAACCAACTGCTGCGCAGGGTAGTCCGGGCGCCATGCCTCTTTGGAGCAGGTAGTGGTAAATGGCAATGACGGCGCCGATAGATGAAAGCGCGATAGAATATTTAACAACACTCGGATCTTTTTTCCACAGCGCCATGCCCAAAAGCAATACCTGCGGATACATGAGTATCCGCTGGAACCAGCAGAGCTTACAGGGTTCAAAACCGGCCACCTCTGAATAAAAAAGACTCCCAAGGGTGGCTACGAGCGCCACAATAAACATAAGGAGAAGATAATTTTTGGACACAAATCTTGAAAGAGAAGATTCGGAACCCTTTGTTTTTTTAATGACTATTTCCATCAAAACAACCACTGACGCGATTTGAGCGAAAACAGTGAGGACCGAGAGTAAACTATTTACCGAAGAAACCAAGGGCGTCATTTTATTTTGTCGGCAGTTCGCAGCCGGTCTTCTCGGCCAGTGTTTTGAGCTGTATTTCCCCGCTCAGTCTTGAACTGTCGGCGAACTCCCAAGTCGGATAACCCTCTATATTTTTATCTTTACATACGGGTAACTGCGAGCGGCCGTCGGATGTTGAGCATTCCACATAAGGCAAGAGCCGCTCCGAGCCGCCGAACATATTTTTCTGATTCACGCAGTGCGGGCACCAAAAAGCTCCGTAGAAAACAGCACCCTTATCTTTTAGGCACTGGGCGAAAGAGTCGAGTTCGGTAGAAGTATTTGGGAAGATCTTTGGCCAGAGAAGCAAAAACACCGCAACCAATATTGCGGCCACTCCCACTATGCCCCAGACAGGCAATTTACCTGAACGTTTTGTATCCATGTTTGGATAGTGGTGTTAATTATACAAAAACGCGGAGCCCTTTTACAAGCCGTGTGTATTTTGATTGGGCCTGGCGGGATATTTGACCTAGTCGTTATCGCCCCTCATCTCTCTTCGAGCCGCTTTCTTCTTTAAAATCTCCCTTTTATCCGATTTTTTGCGGGATTTAGCAATGGCGATTTTCATTTTTATAATTCCGTTTTTGAGATAGGCCTGGAGAGGAATGATGGATACAGACTTATTCTTGGCTACTCCGGAGAGGCTTTCTATCTCTTCTTTTTTGAGGAGAAGCCTTCTCGGGTGCGTTGGTTCGTATCCTTGGGGAGTATTTCCGGGCTGATAAGGCGCGATTGCCGAGTTCACGATGCACGCTGCTTTTTTTCTTATTACGGCATAGCTGCCCGCTAGACTCATCCGCCCGGCTTTCGCGCTCTTAACCTCGAAACCCCGGAGCTCAATTCCGGCTTCAATAGAATCTTTTACGTCGTAATCAAGTCTCGCTCGCCTGTTTTCCGCGATTATGTACATAGATTAATCTTATAAGATTTACCTCCAAATCGCATTTCGGAGTCGGTTTTTATGGTGTATTCTTATATTTAATAGGAATGAGAGGAGTAATTTTAACCATTATCAAAAAATCCCTTGGGACGGACGCTGTTCTGGATATTTTACCCACAGAGAAGAAAGAATTCGGTCATTATTCCACGAACGTTGCTTTGCGCTTGTCCAGGGAACTAAAAAGGCCGCCGATGGAGATCGCCCGCGAATTCGCGGAGAAGATAAGAGTTGACGCTCCGGCGGGCTTTTTTGAAAAAGTGGAAGCTATGGCGCCGGGATTCATAAATTTTTGGTTGTCTCCCGATGTTTTGGCGGAGGAATTCAAAAGAATACACGCCAATCTTAAGAATTTCGGCAAGAGCGAAGCGGGAAGGAGTAAGACCATAATAGTCGAGTATTCCCAGCCCAATATCGCCAAGAAAATGCACGTAGGTCATTTGCGCACCACCATAATCGGCGACGCCTTGGCCAATATTCTTGAACTTGTCGGCCACAAAGTAATCCGTTGGAACTATCTTGGGGATTGGGGGACGCAATTCGGGAAACTCATCGCCGCTTATAAACTCTGGGGCGACAAGAAAAAAGTCGAAGATAATCCGATAGAAGAATTACAGCGCCTTTACGTTAAGTTCCACGATGAGCTGAAAATATCGCCCGAGCTGGAGAAAAAAGGCCAGGAGGAATTTAAAAAATTGGAAGAAGGCGACAGGGAGGATAGAAAGCTATGGGAATGGTTCAAAGAAGAGTCGCTTAAGGAATTCAAGAAGACCTACGAACGCCTGGAGGTTGGGTTTGATATTTATATCGGGGAGAGTTTTTACGAGAAAGACATCAGACCCCTTATTAAGCGCCTAACTGATGCCGGAGTTGCCGAAAAAAGCGAGGGTGCCATTGTTGTGCCGGTTGAAAAGTATGGTTTGCCGCCCGCCTTGATACAAAAATCGGACGGTGCAAGCCTTTATCTCACGCGCGACATCGCGAATCTGGAATACCGCCTCAAAAAATACAAACCCGCGAAGATCCTTTATGTCGTCGGAAACGAGCAATCACTCCATATTGAGCAACTTTTCGCCGTGGCAAAAATT
>JBBUAV010000093.1:0-2808 GCA_038058585.1 Patescibacteria group bacterium
AGTCTATGAGATCGCGCAGCAGTATCTCCGATTTATTCAAAAAATAATGGTTGACGCCGTCGCGCGAGGCACGGCGCATTATTGTGACTTCCGTAAAATCAACCGGGAAAAAACCGTTCGCGTTGTCAAAATGAAGGCTTGCCTGAGCCTGGCCCATGCGGGGCCTCTTGGAAGTACCGGCAAAGATCAGGTCTTCCACCTTTCCTCCACGCAGGTTTTTCGCCTCTCTTTCGCCTAAAAGCCAGCGTATGGCGTCAACGACATTCGATTTGCCCGAGCCGTTCGGGCCGACTATGGCCGTAATTCCTCCGGGGAAGTCCAATACCGTCTTTTGGGCGAACGATTTAAAGCCGTTCAGTTCCAGGCGTTTCAGAAGATTGGCCATTCCGGTTTATTTATATTTCTTTAGAGCCGCCTTCGCTCCGTCAAGCTCGCCCTCCTGCTTTGAATCGCCGCTCCCTTCCGCAACCAATTCGTCGCCGAAATAAACTCCTATTCTGAAAACCCTCTTGTGCGGAGGACCGCTCTCTTCAATGACTTTGTACGACGGAGTTATCTTGAGCTTTTCCTGTATCAACTCCTGAAGTTCGCTTTTGGCGTCCTTGTAGCTCCTGGTTTTGATTATCTCGTCGAGATTTTTCATCAAAAATCTGTCCACCAACTTTCTTACCTCGAGCAGGCCGCCGTCGAGATACATCGCCCCGATAAGAGCCTCAACGGCATTCGCGAGTATCACCTCTCTTGCCTTCCCGGTATCCCTTTTTTCCCCTTTTGAAAGAAGTATGAATTCTTCCAAGTCCAACTCTTCGGCGAGGCGGGACAGGCTCTGATAATTCACGAGAGCCGCGCGGAGAACCGTAAGCTGGCCCTCCGGATAATTTGGGAACTTATGGAACAGATGGTCGCTCACCGCGAGCTCAAGCGCCGCGTCTCCCAGATATTCAAGCCTTTCGTTGTGCGGAAGGCGCCAATTCGGATATTCGTTAAGATACGATCTGTGCGTGAGCGCTTCCGTCAATAGATCCCTGTTTTCAAAACTGAATCCTATTTTTTTCTCCAAATTTTTCAGATTGTCGGACATAAATATTCTTACTTTTTGGCGGCCGCGCCGTCTTCCGCCGCCTGGGCTGGCTTTCCCCTTTCTCCTATTTCCCTGTAAACGGTCCCTAAAACCCCGTTTATGAACCTTGCCGCGTTGGGTCCGCCGTAATTTTTGGCGAGCTCTATGGCCTCGTTTATGGCGACTTTGGGCGGAACTTCGTTCGGGTCAGCATAAAGAAGCTCGTAGAGACCGATCCTCAGAATATTGCGGTCAATTATGGCGATCCTCGAAAGTGGCCACTCCGGAGCCGCCTTGGTTATGACGTTGTCTATATCCTTCATGTGATTGGCCGCCCCGTGGAGTATTTTCCAGGCGAACTCCGGCTCATCAATGCCGGGAGCAAATTCCCGGAGATTACGCTCCAAAATGGAAACGATGTCTTTCTTTCTGTCGTAAAAGTCCCACTCATACAAAGATTGCAAAATGACAGTCCTTATTAAATGTCTCGTGGCCATCGCGGTTTTATGTTGTTTGAAAAGAGCTGGTTATCTAAGTATTTTTATTCGTTTTATTTTACTTACTTCCGCACTGGCGACAGACCCTGTGCGCTTCCTTGGGACCGGCGCAGTTCTTGCACACAAGAAGGCGCTTCTTCTTGAGCGCCAAATGCGACCGCCTGCGTCCCACCTTTCCGTGTGTATGATGTTTTACCGGTACGCCACCCATTTGTTTTTATTCTATGGCATCATTACTAAAACGTCAACAAAAACATATAACCTATTATTACTCACATAAATTGTATAAATCTCGGATACCGAAAACTATTGACACTTGTGTATATATAGTGTAAAATCTTGTAGGAGGTTTGACTATGAAAATAGTACAGGCCATCGAATGCTTCCATACGTTCATGTATCGGACTCCACTGCTCAGGCATATTGCCATCCTTGGCGACGAATTGGCCGCCATAACCATCCACTCAGTCGTTGAGGCAAGGAAAATATGGCAAAAATCCTGGCGGGAATTCCGAACACAAAGGTGCGGTCTTTAAGACGCACCTTCCTTTTTTATAAGACGGTTAATTAGCTGAGAAACGTCAATCTGTGAACCTCCGACGGGCCATATTTTTTGATCGCGCGGGAGTGGGCCTTCGTTCCGTAGCCCTTGTGCATTTCAAACCCATAACGGGGATACTTCTTGGCCAGCCTCGTCATATATCTGTCCCTTGAGACCTTGGCCACAATTGAGGCGATTGCCACCACTTTTATCTTCTTGTCGCCGTGAACAACTGTTTTTGCCCCGAATTTTCTGCCGTCGTCTCCGTTCCCGACATACAATCCCCCGTCAAGAAAAACCTGGCAGTTGCGCGACGAAATACCCGTGACCGAAACCAGTCTTTCAAACGCTCTCTTCGCCGCAAGATTGGCGGCCCGGGAAATATTCATTCTCTCTATGGTTCTCGGATATGCTCGGGCACAGGTGTAAGTTACGCGAGGATGAGCCTTAAAATACTCAAACCACTTCTCGCGCCTCGCGGGCGTCAATCTCTTGGAGTCCTTAAGTTCTCCGAGTCTTGCAACCTTCACATTAAGATCGCGGGGAATGCACACTGCCGCTACCGCAACCGGACCCGCCAAGGAGCCTCGTCCCACTTCGTCAATGCCCACGATGTAGCGCATCTTTTCAACCCATACTATCAGAATCTGCTGGCAAGTGCATCTTGCGAGACAACGTCAACTATGGTAGAACCAAACCAGCAAGTGAGG
>JBBUAV010000094.1:0-5098 GCA_038058585.1 Patescibacteria group bacterium
ACTATTAATATTTTACCCTTATCCATTATATCCCTCATGTTTATAGTTGAATGGGTCTGGCCCAATATGTTCCTAAGTAGAGGATTGGTTACGAACTGGCCGACTTTATTCTGAATGGCCGCCACCGCCTCGGTTTCCAGCCTCTGGGTGTACCGGGCGAACTCGTTCACCCAAAAAGCTTTGATGACGGGGTCACGGAGGCTTTCCACCACTTTTTTCCTGTAAGCCGGCTCGGAAAGCATTCTCATGATTCCGAGAAGCGTGGAGCCGGGTAACTCAAGGAGTGCAAGCAGGGTATTATTCAAAATGTATTCCATCCGGGCAGACCAGACATCCGGCCAGATCTTCTTGAAGACGCCCATTATCCCGGAGGCCACAAGATGCCTGAATTCCGTTCCAACCTGTTCCATGGGATTGAAGGCTATTGGGTATTCCATGTCCGAGGGATTCAGATAAACGACGTCGTCAAGTCTCTCTTCAGGCACAAAATCAACTACCTTCTCGGCGAACTCGCCGTGCGGGTCTATTATTCCCACTCCCTTGCCAGCCTTAATGTCCGAGATCGCCATGTTCTCGAGCAGAGTTGTTTTCCCGACGCCGGTTTTTCCTATGATGTAGGTATGGCGGCGCCGGTCGTCTATCTTGATGCCAAACTGCCTCCGCTGGTTGTGGAAATTGCAGTAGCCCAGAGAAGTAATGTCTTTTTCGTTGTCTTCCATAGCTGATCTAATGATAAGTTTTTAAAGCAACAATCACAAAACCGGAAGAGTAGGCGGGGGGCTCCCTTTCCGCGACTCGATCCTCTTTAAATAAGTTGTTTCTACTCCGGTAATCGGCAAGTGATAAATGGTCGCGAGCTCCTCGATGTTCAATATCGATTTCCGAGAATTGAATATCATGTCTCTGTATTTTTCAAAAATCAGGCGCTTGCGCCAGGCCAGCCTGCGTTCCGTAAAAAGGCCTCTCACGCTTGCCGTCATCGTATCTTTATCGGGCCTTAAAAGATTCATGTTCTGAGTATTGAACTGCCGGAAATATCCCTGCATCGATGCGACGTTATCCCTGCTGAATGCGTCTCTTTTGTCTATGTATACGAACCTTATCGTCGTCTCGAATCCAAGTTTGGATATTTTCCTCTCTATCCCCTCCACCACTTCCTTCTGCCCCGGAGTTAGCATAAGAAGTTTAAGCCTGAAATCATCCTTGGGCTTCTCCACCTCCGTATTCGGATGCTCGAACGGCGCCCTGAAAATTTCACCGAGAGTGAGTCCGAATCCCGGAAACCAGGACGATTTTTTCTTCTCGTCTTTGATCCCCATTATGGTGTTCGCCATCGCCTCTCCCTCCTTTTTCCAATCGTCGCCGGTCGGCCTCGTAAGGATCTGGATCCATATCTGCTCGTCCGATTTCAACTTGGACATCGTTTCGATGACGGGGGCTATCGTGTCAACCCTTCTTTCTTCAACGCTTTCCTCGAACATCGGATACGTTCTTATGGGATAACAGCTCGGCGCCCTTAAGATCTGTTCGTTTCCAAAAAGCTCGAAGGTTTCGTTCGGAACTATCTTCGAGACCTGCTTAACGTAGTCCTCGGCTTCTATTATTTCCGCACCCGGGTATTGTCCGTAGATGGCGGATTCCATCAGGTTCCTGAACTGCTTCGGAAGGCGAAGATAAAAATGGCTTTCCCCGGCGGAACCGAAAAGCTCGAAGGACATCCAATATTCAACCCTGCCGTCCCAATACTTGTCTTTAAAAGTTAGGCCGTAGGAGTACGGAGCATGGGCCGCCGCGAAAATCTGCTCCATGGCTTTCGGGGTTTTTAGGATGTCTTTCGGAACTTTTATTTCGAGAAGGTCCCATTTTATGGAAGAAATGAACCTGAATTGGATGTAAAGCACCCAGAAGTCCCAAAAAATAAAAAAAGCTATGACGGGAAGAAAAATCCACCATAACTCGCTCCATACGTCCGCTATGCTCTTCCATAGGCCGCCGAAAACTCCGTCAGTAAGTTGCAGTATTTGGGACATTATAAATTTTCTGCGACAGTTTTAAAAGTTCTGCTTGCGTGTTTACCGTCTATGAACCGCGTACCCGGTAAGTTCCGTCGGGCAGTCTCTCGAAGAAGTTCCTATTCTGCAAATTTATGATTATGGTGTTGGGTTTGAAAAATCTCTGCTCCCCAACCGTGTTTATGACATCCTTCAGGGAAAGAGGGCCATGTTTTTTCAAGACTTTCTGGATTATTTCTCTCGCTATACCCGGTTCGTATCCGCTTTCCTTCAGGGCGTACATGCCGCGTCCGACGAGAACAAAGCGGGAATCTTTAATCAGTTCATTGTGGACCGTAGAAGCAAGAGCTAGCTGGGGACTCAGTTCGTACTTGTTTATCTCTTCGGCGATCTCCGTGAAGTGAAGCGGCTTGTTTTTCTTTTTGAGCGCGAGATAAGCCCTGTCTCTCGCGGTCTTGGGCCTTATCTCCGGCCAATCCCTCATTCCCATATCTCCGTAGGGGTTGGCGTGAATTTTTTTGGTAATACCCAAAAAATTTTCGGCGTGGTCCTTGTTCACATTTTTCGTCTTTACAAAAGATTTTAAAAGTTGCGCGTAATTACCGGAGAGCGCTTCCTGTTTGCATCCCTTGAGGAAATTTATCCACGACTCGGTGAAACTGGAAGCTCTCTTTAGGTCGTTTGCACTGAGGTAATAAAAAGGCCAGTAATCGTCGTCTGCCGGATAAAAATTGAAAGCCCCGGAAGACTCGAGTATAAGATGGAACTGCCCGTCTCCGAGACCGTCGAGAACTGAATCGTTATGCTTATGCATAAGTTCGATCCTCAGTACTCCGCCCGCATTCTTGAGGCGTTTTTTTCCGGAATTAAGAAGCTCCACGCAGAGCGGGTTTTCCGAAATATGGGTTCTTAGGGTATCGAGAGCGGACTTTTCGATTTGGCGCACCCTCTCTCTCGTAATGTTCATTTTCTTGCCTATCGAGGCTAGCGTCTCTTCCTCCCCTTTGCCCCCAATCCCGAAACGGGCAATAATCACATCCCTCTGGCGGGGAATTAAAACCTGGAGCATTGAATTTATAAGCTTCGTTGCGGAGGCCATATTTGTTTATTTACTATTATAGAATATACGCATTATAAGTCAAGTGGGTATAACTCGGAGGCAGCTCAGGCATCTTTTTTGCCGACCAGAAGGAGGAGCGTCGGGCTGGCTATGAATATCGACGAATAAATGCCGGTTGTCACCCCAACAAGCAGTGTAAGTATGAAATAATGGAGGTTTACCGGACCGCTGAAATACAGGGCCAAAAGCACGAGTATGAGGGTAAACGACGTGTTTATGGACCTGCCCAGAGTCTGGTTCACACTGGAGTTGACGACTGTCTCGAACTTTTCCCTGCCTTTCCCGGTGATAAGGTTCTCACGGATCCTGTCGAAAACCACTATCGTGTCGTGCACGGAAAATCCCATGACTACGAGTAGCGCAACCAAAAAGTTCGTGTCTATCTCCACTCCGCGGTAACGGCCGAGCACCGCAAGAAGACCGGCCGGTATCGCGACATCGTGAAAAAGAGTCATGAGCGTCACCCAGCCGTATTTCCAGGAACTTACCGGACGCGACGCTTTGCGGAAAACGAAAGCGATGTAAAACGATATACCAAGGAGAACAAGACCCATCGCCATGAGGGCATTGTTTCTGAGTTTTATCCCAACCGAAGGGCCTATCGATTGGAAGCTAAGTTCGCCGAGAGACGGATATTTACCCTTGAGTTCGCCCAAAAAAATCTGGTGTTTTTCTTCGCTCACCTCTCCCAGGCGGACGAAAAATATTCCGTTCACTTCATCGTAGTTGATCCGAGCATCGGAAACCGAAAGTTCGGATTGAAAAACTCCGTTTAACTCGCCCATGCTGGGAGTTCCTTCTTTAATGCCGAACTGCCAAAGAGTCCCGCCGCGGAAATCTATTCCCTGATGAAAGCGGAAAATAACCATTGCCAAGATGGAGGCAAGTATAAGCACTCCCGAAACCGCGAAATATATTTTTTTATGTCCAACTATATTCAGCATTGCGATTATGTTTTCTTGGGTGAGTCTTTTACAAAAATCCTGAGAAACAATCTCGTCGTCGTAATAGCGCTGAACATGCTAACGACAACACCGATAAGCAGGGTAAGCGCGAAACCGCGGACAAAGCTGGACGTGAGATAATAAAGTATCACGGCAGTAATTATGGTTGAGGTATTAGAGTCCCTAATGGAGAGCCATGCTCTGCGGAAACCCTCTTCAACGGCAGACGTACGCGAAAGACCCCTTTTGAGTTCCTCCCTAATCCTTTCGAAAATCAGTATATTCGCGTCAACAGCCATGCCTATAGTGAGGATAAATCCGGCAAGTCCGGCCAAAGTCATCGTAATGGGCACTATCTTGAATATGCCGAGCGTGAGCGCCACGTATATGATGAGCGCGGCCGCGGAAAAAATCCCCCAGAAACGGTAATAGACGAGCATAAATGCCGCCACAAGGATCGTTCCTATTATTCCGGCAATTATTATCTTGCGAAGCGAATCTTCTCCCAAGCTCGCGCTTATTGTTTGCTGGTTTATGAGGGTTATAGGAGCAGGCAGGGCGCCGGCGTTGAAACGCTCAACCAATGTTTTCGCTTCCTCCAGGGTAAATCTTCCCGTTATAACCGCCTGGCCGCCTGATATTTTTTCCCTCACGGTCGGCATCTCTATGAGATTATTGTCCAAAAAAATCGCCACCGGCTTCCCCACGTTTCTTTCGGTCATCTGTTCGAACATTTTGGAGCCTTCGTCGTTGAACGCAATCGATACCTGGGGCAAACGTGTATTCTGGTCGAAAGCAAGCTGGGCTCCATTAACGTATCTGCCGTTCAAGTTGGTTGGAATGAACGTCGTGCTTGTTCCGTTCTGCTCTACTTCCCTGAAATCGAGGAACGGCGTCTCCCCTATCTGTTTTATCGCTTCGCTTATGTTTTTTACCCCGGCAAGTTCAACTATAAGTTCGGCTTCGTCGCCGGAAACAGCAGTGAAAACCTGCGGCTCGCTCACGCCGAAAAGATTAACCCT
>JBBUAV010000095.1:0-11672 GCA_038058585.1 Patescibacteria group bacterium
TTGCCATGGAGGGCGAGGTGCCCGATGCCGTCCAGATGTATCTCAAAGAAATCGGGAGGACGCCGCTTTTGACCAAAGACGAGGAAAAAGAACTCGCGAAGCGCACTGAAAAAGGAGACGAGGAAGCAAGGCAAAGGCTTATGAAAGCGAATCTCCGGCTCGTTGTCTCCATCGCAAAACGATACGTTAACCGCACACCGCATTTAAGCATCCTCGACTTGATTCAGGAGGGAAACATCGGTCTCTCCAGGGCCGTTGAAAAATTCGACTACCGAAAGGGATTTAAGTTTTCGACTTACGCGACCTGGTGGATAAGGCAGGCGATAACGCGCGCTCTTGCTGACCAGTCGAGAACCGTCCGTATACCGGTCCATATGGTGGAAACTATCTCTAAGTACACTCAGATGAGGAGACAGCTTCTCCAGGAGCTCGGGCGCGACCCCTTGGCCGAGGAGATCGCCGCCGAGATGGGACTGGAAGTTGACAAGGTCCGGCACATCCAAAAAATTTCACAGGAAGTTTTATCCATTGAAACGCCGATAGGCGACGAGGAAGATTCAACCCTGTCGGACTTTATACCCGACGAGAGGAATTCCACGCCGGCCCAGCTTGCCGCGCACGCCTTGCTTAGGGATTTAATTAGGGAAATTCTTGTCGATTTGTCCGAACGCGAGCAGAAGATACTAAAGATGCGTTTCGGACTGGATGATGGCGTGACGCATACCCTGGAGGAAGTAGGGAAAGCCTTCGGTGTTACCCGCGAGCGTATTAGGCAGATTGAGGCCAAGTCGCTCGAGAAAATCAGGGAACATGGGAGGGCAAAGGCATTAGAGGGCTTTGAAAATCTAACCTGATGAACTCGGAGGAAATCCGCAATCCTTCGGTGATGCTCGGGATGACTTATATCTTTTTTAAATAAAGTGACGTCAGATAAAATCCGCAAAAAATTCAGGGAATTTTTTGAAAAAAATGGCCACAAGTGGGTGACCTCTTCGTCTTTGGTGCCGACCGATCCGTCGGTGCTTCTCACAACTGCGGGGATGCAGCAGTTCAAGTCGTACTACGTGGGGAAAGACGACCCAATGAAAGACTTCGGAAGTAAAAACACCGCCTCAATTCAAAAGTGTTTTCGAACCAGTGATATCGACGAAGTAGGCGACGATTCGCATCTTACTTTTTTTGAGATGCTCGGTAATTTCAGTTTCGGCGGATACTTTAAGGAGGGAGCAATAAAATTGGCGTATGAATTCATAACCGGCAAGGATTGGATGAACCTCAATATTGATCATGTTAGCGTTTTCGGCGGTGATACTGAAATTCTGGCTGACGAAGAATCGGAGAAGATTTGGAAATCATTAGGAATAAAGGACATAAGGCGCGCTGGCCGAGAAGACAATTTTTGGGGCCCGACCGGAGCCGAGGGACCATGCGGGCCGACAACAGAGATTTACATAAACAGAGTGGAGGTTTGGAACATAGTTTTTAATGAGTACTATAAAACTCCGGACGGAAAATTTAAAAAACTGGAAACGTCAGGAATAGATACAGGAATGGGCCTGGAGCGATTAGCGATGGTTTCGCAAGGCGTGCCCACGATTTTTGAGACGGATTTGTTCGCGCCGCTTATGGCCATCGTTCCTACTGAAGACAAAAAGCTTAAGAGGGTTATTGTTGACCACGTGCGAGGTGCCGCCAATTTAATAGCCGATGGCGTTGAGCCGAGCAACAAGGACAGAGGATATATTTTGAGGCGCCTATTGCGTAGATCAATTTTTCATATAGTTTGGATAGTAAATGAACCAGGAAGATTAAAACTTGATATTGGTAATGCCGCACGAGAACTTAGCGAGCGTGTGGCGGAACTTATTAAGCCTATTGCCGACGGCGTCGTAAAAATAAGCCCGTACCTTGGAGGAAAGCATATAGTTCTAATTAACTCGATTATGAAAAAGGAAATTGGAGCTTCAATTGATTTATTGAGATCAACCTCTGAACTCCGCAAGGCGATTGAGAAATTTAAACAGAATGGGGATAATGTTTTTCCAGCTGACGAAGCGTTTAAGATTTTTTCGAGCTACGGAATCCCGCCAGATTTTATCAGGGATGAAACACGGGAGGCGGGTTTGGAGTTTAAGTGGGAAGATTTTGAAGACGAAAGGCAAAAACATCAGAAAATTTCCCGTGCCGGAGCCGAGAAAAAATTCGGTGGACACGGGTTGATACTGAACACAGGAGAACTTAAGGCAGAGAACGAAGAAGAATTAAACAGGGTTTTGCGGCTTCATACTGCCACTCATCTATTACAGCAGGCATTACGCGAGGTTCTGGGAAGAGAGGTAAAACAAATGGGGTCGGATATAACCCCGGAGCGGACGCGTTTTGATTTCTCTTTCCCGCGCAAAATGACTCAGGAAGAGATAGAAAAAGTTGAATATATAGTGAATCAGAAAATAAAAGAGGATTTGCCGATGCAGTTCGTTGAGTTGCCTAAAGAAGAAGCAGAAAAAACCGGCGCGCTTTATTTCTTTAAAGAAAAATATCCCGAGAAGGTGAAAGTGTATTACATGGGTCGTGATTTGAAATCCGCCTGGAGCAAGGAATTTTGCGGCGGTCCGCACGTGAAACACACGGGCGAAATAGGAAAGCTCAAAATATTAAAGGAGGAATCCGTTGGAGCGGGAGTACGAAGAATAAGGGGAGCGGTGGAGTAGCGGCGTGATAGAAGCGTGTTAAAATTAAGTTGGTGGTAAACTTCGACTTTTTCCAGCCGCGCGAAAAATTCCTCATTTTAAAAATAAAACCCGAAAACAACAGGTTTTTGTTTTTGGGGATTGACGGTGACAAGAAGATACATTTGGAAAAATTCCGCGAGAATGTCCCGCTCTCCGGCTTATCTCCGTCTTTCATGTCTGGTCTCGGCAAAAGGAGAATAATTTTGGCCGCGGATCCGTCCGTGGCGACAACTATTTTTTTGCCGCTGAACATGGAAAGAGCGAAAGAATCGATCCATAAGCCGATTACGGATCTTGAGCTTGAGGATTCCATTTCACGGGTTATGGGGAGGACATTCAGTCAGAATCGTGCCGAAGCGGCGAAGGAACTCGGCCTTGACGAACTCGATACCATACTTGTAAGCGCGCGAGTAGCCGATATTGAAGTTGACAGGCATGCGGTATTGGATGCGCTGGGAGCAATTGGCGCGAGGATCGGAGGGCTTCTGGAGCTAACTTTTACAAACAGGGATGTTTTTGAGAACCTCCAGCAGTTTCTCAACTCTAAAAACCAATTCTTTTTTACCGAATCCGCCCGCGCCAATATTGCCTTGTTCAGGCGACTGTCTTCTCCACCGGTGAGTTTTTTATCGCTTGGCTTGAGGCGCTCCGAATTTTTCCTTGCCGGCAGGCGCGGAGAGAAGCCGATCACAAGGGGTATTCTTGATTGGTCATTCGGTTCTATTGTCGGCTCGATTTCCGGGGAATTCGGCACGAGCGATGATGCTTCCGCGGGTATTTACGGAAAATATCTCAACAATGACCTCTCGCCTTCGCTTAGGCGGCATCTGGACAGGGTTTTGCGCGGGCCCATGGAATTGTTTGCGAAGGAAATAAAAAAATCAGGCCTGAGGGGTATGGCCTACGTTCATTCACCGATGCCCTTGCCCTTCGGGCTTCCCCATAAACTGGGGAGATTGAGCCTGAACGAGCTGCCCCTGAATGACGTTTTGGGCAGGAGCGGTTTTGGCCTAAGTCCGTCTTTCTTGGGGCTCGATGGCGGAGAAATTTTTATGTCTCTCGCCCCGTTTTTCGAGTTTTACCACGACAAAGGAGATTCCGAAATCAACCATAGACTTCGCAGGCGCGTTCATTGGCTTATTAAGTGAGACAATTTCCCGCTCATGCTATAATTTACTGGTAATTGGCTTTCTATGGAGAAGATTTTTGTAGATAAAAACGAATCGGTTGCCAATGTCGTAGAAAAAGTGATAACCGAAGAGGGTGGGGACGTGACCGTTGTCATACCTCGCGACGCCGCCATCGGCAAATCGGTCAACAACTTCCACCTACTGAAAAGAGAGGCAAAAATGGCCGGTAAAAACCTTTTTATCGAATCCGTTGATGAAGATATTTTGGCATTGGCCAAGGCAAGCGAAATAAAATCAAGCCATCCGTTTCTTGACGAGAAAAAAGGCGAGTCCAAGTTTTCCGACATCGTGTTGCGTCGCGGTGGCGATTCCGATGGTGAGTCGGAAGAGGGTTCAGGCAAGAAAAAGAAGAAAAAGCCCGTGAAGGAGCCAGTAAAAGTGACGCTCAAAGTTCCGGCTGAAGAAACAGTGAGCGAGGAGCCCGAATCGAAACCGGAAGAAATTTCGGAAAAGATAAGGATAAGTCACGAGGTTGTAAGAAGCGCTCCAAGCGGTATAGCTCCAAGCGGCAGGAAAAAGAAGATCCTCGCCGCGGTGTTTGTTCTTGCTGCCGTTTTGGTTGCAGGTGCGTGGATCGTGCAGAAGTTCTTCGACAAGGCCACGGTTGCCATTAATTTCGAGAAAACCCCCTGGTCGTACGATGGAACATTCGTGGCCGACTCCTCCGTTTCCAAAACCGATGCCGAAAAACTTGTTTTGCCCGCTGAGATATTCACGGCCAAAACCAATCTGGTCCAGCAGTTTAAGGCATCTGCGGTTAAAAAAGTTGAGGAGAAATCGAGGGGCAGGATTACAATTTATAACGCTTACAGTTCCGAGCCGCAGACGCTCGTTGCGACCACCAGGTTTGAGACGCCGGACGGAAAAATTTTCAGAATAACGGATAAGGTCGTCGTGCCCGGCGCGATAATCAAAGACGGTAAGATAACGCCATCGAGCACAGAGGGGGACATTGTGGCCGACAAGGCCGGACCGGAATATAACATAGGTCCCGTAGCGAAACTCACCATTCCCGGTTTTAAGGGTTCTCCTCGCTACGGCGGTTTTTACGGGGAGACAAAAGATAAAATATCCGGTGGATTCGTAGGAGAGAAAGCCGTGCCTACGGATGACGACATAAAGAGCGCCAAAGAAAAAACGGAGGAAATACTTAAGATCAGGCTCGAGAACGGCCTTCTTTCTTCCTACCCGCCCGAATTTAAAGTTTTGGATGGAGCCTTTTCTCTCAGTGTTACAAAGATGAATGTTAATGGAGAGACTGATGAAAACGGCAACTTCAGCGTCTTCGGGGAAGCGGAGGCGAAGGTTTTGGGTTTCAGGGAATCCGATATGAAATCAATTCTCGAGTCCATTATGCTTCAGGGCAACCCAAATATGACATTTAAGGAAGTAAGCCTTGAATATTCCGACGCGGTTGCGGATTTTAAAAATAGAAAGGAAAGCTTTGCCCTGAAGTCCAAGGGATCACTTACGCCGCTTTTCTCTCCGGAAGAATTTAAGTCTAGGATTATCGGCAAAGACATCAAAGAAGTCAAAGAATTGATATTTGGCATAGACAAAGTTTCGGGAGCCAAAGTTTCTCTGTGGCCGAGATGGATAAGCGACATACCCGAAAACTCCGACAGGATAAAAGTGAACATGGACTAGTCTCCGGGCTTGCCATCAGTGAATTATTTGACAAAAAACACGGTATTAATTTACAATTAACTTCGCCTATGGTTGAGCAAATAACCTTACTTGCCGTGCGTTTGATGCCGGAATTAGCCTAGAAATGCGAGAAACAGAGGAAGGAATAGTAAAAGAGGCTTTGCCTGGGCTTACTTTCAGGGTTGTTCTCGCGGGCAAGACTGACGCCGAAGTCCTGGCCTATTTGGCCGGAAAGATGAAAATAAACAACATCCGGGTTCTTCCGGGGGACAGGGTTTTGATTGAGCTCGCTCCCGATGGGAGGCGGGGGCGCATAGTAAGGAGACTTTAGGCCAAGAATATGAAAGTTCGCAGTTCGGTTAAAAAAATGTGCAAGAACTGCCAGGTCGTGAAGCGAAAGGGCAGAATTTACATTGTTTGTAAAAACCCGAAGCACAAACAAAGACAAGGATAGAAAACATGAGAATTCTTGGAGTAAATATACCGGATAACAAGAGGATTGAAATTTCCCTCACTTATATTTATGGCGTAGGACGATCGGTGAGCCGGAAAATTTTGAGCTCGGCCGGAGTCGACCCCGGTAAAAAAGCGTCCAGTCTCACAAGCAACGAGGTAAATAAAATTCAGAACACGGCCGAAAAAAATTATACGCTCGAAGGGTCATTGCGTCAGCTCATAAAGAAGAATATACAGCGACTTAAGGAACTCAGGGCTTATAGGGGCCTGAGGCATCTTCGCCGGTTGCCAGTTCGTGGTCAGCGTACCCGGACTAATTCAAGGACGGTTCGCGGCAACGTGAGAAAAACCGCCGGTAGCGGCAAGAGAAAAGTTGAACTTAAGTAGTAATATTTTCATGGGTAAGAAAAAAATAAAAGAGCAGCCGTCGGAAAGCGCACCGAAAGAGAAGAGCGCCGTTGATTTGGCGCCGGTTCGTGCCCAGTCCGCTGCGCCGGTGACACCCCCTAAATCAAAAAAAATAGAGCAGGGGAGAGTGTATGTCAGCGCGTCTTACAATAACACCACGGTTACCGTAACGGACGTGAAGGGGAATGTGCTTGCCTGGTCTTCGGCGGGTTCTTTGGGTTTTTCCGGGCCGAAGAAGGCAACACCATTCGCCTCATCCAAAGTAATAGCGGCGATAGCGGAGAAGCTTAAGAATGCCGGTCCCGTAAATATCGAGGTTATCGTGAAGGGGATAGGAGGAGGCAGAGATTCCGCCGTAAGGTCCCTGGTTAACCACGGTTTTGAAATAGTTTCCATTAAGGATGTTACTCCTATTCCGCACAACGGCCCAAGGTCGCGCAAGGTTAGGAGGGTATAATATTTAAGGTTAAAACAACAATGATTGGTCCAAAAGAAAAAAAGGAAAGAGCGCTTGGAGAACGTCTGAATCTCAAAGGCGAGAGATGCAGTTCGCCTAAGTGCGCTGCCGTTAGAAAACCCTACAGACCCGGAGTCCACGGCCGCTCAAGAAGGAGGGCTTTGTCCGAGTTCGGGCTGCAACTTAAAGAAAAGCAGAAATTTAAGGTAAGTTATGGCCTGGACGAGAGAAACCTCCGGAAGATCTTTTATATGGCCCAGAAATCCAAGGAATCTTCATCGGCAAAACTTCTGGAATTCCTCGAAAGGAGACTTGATAACGTTGTTTTCAGGCTGGGACTCGCTCCGTCCCGCGGCGCCGCCCGTCAGCTCATAATTCACGGCCACATGGCGGTGAATAGCAGAAGGGTTAGGTCTCCCGGTTTTTTGGTAAAGGGCGGAGATATCGTAAGCGTAAGGAAGGAATCGGAACTGAAAAAAGCCTTGAGCACAAGAAAAGAATATTTGAAGAAATACGAACCCCCGCAATGGCTTTATCTCGATAGAGAAAAAATGGAAGGCAAAATACTGTCTTTGCCTCACGACGAAACCCCTCCTTTCGAAATAAATCTATTGATAGAATCATTGTCCAAATAAATAACAAATAAAAAACAAAAACAAAAATATGGAATACGCTTATCTAAGTTCAACAGTTGCGATCAAAACCATTTCTGAAGACGTAAAACACGGCGTTTTTGAAGTCGAGGGCTTATTTGCGGGTTACGGTCTTACGGTCGGCAATGCCCTGCGTAGAGCGTTATTGTCCTCGCTTCCCGGTGCCGCAATTACGGAACTTAAAATAAAAAACGCCCCCCACGAATTCTCGACTCTTCCCGGGATGAAAGAAGACATAATAGAGCTGAGTCTGAACCTTAAAAAATTGAGATTCAGAATGCACACCGATGAACCCCAGATCTTGACGATTAAAGCCAAGGGTATAAAAACCATAACGGCCGCCGACATCAAAATGACATCCGAAGTTGAAATAATCAATCCCGACGAGGTAATCGCCAGTCTTTCCTCAAAGGACGCCGAAATAGACGCCGAAATTAAAGTTGAAAGAGGATTGGGTTATTCTCCGGCGGATCAAAGGCAGAGAGGAAGGCTTGCCATAGGCACCATTGCCATAGATGCCATATTCACCCCTGTTCACAGGGTTAACTACACCGTTTCGGATATGCGCGTAGGGGAAAGAACGGATTACAATAAGCTAAAGATTGAAATAGAAACCGACGGCACAATAACGCCGTCCGCAGCACTGCATAAATCAGCCAATATTCTTAAAGACCACTTTGAGAAAATTTCCGGCGTCAAAATTATTGAGACCGAAGAAAAGAAAGAAGCCGTTCCTGCTCCAAAAAAGAAGGGCCGTTCCAAGAAATCAGAGTAAGTAATTAGGCGAGAGAATGCGGATCAATTAAAACTATGAGGCATCAGAAAAAAGGCAGAAAATTTCATAGAACCAAGGGGAAAAGGGAATCGTTCCTTATCAATCTTTCTTGCGACCTCATAAGGCACGGTCGGATCGAGACCACGGAAGCAAGAGCGAAGGAAATAAGACCCCTGGTGGAGAAACTCGTGACCTTGGCCAAACGGAGAACCATCGCTAACCTTCGCCTTATTTTGCGGAAAATTAAGAATAAAAAAGCCGCCGGGAAGATTTACGACGAGATAGCGCCGCGCTATGCCGAGAGGTTCGGCGGTTATCTCAGGATAACGAAAACATCGAAGTCCAGGAAAAGGGACGGCAGCCGGCTGGCTTCGATCGAATTCGTTTAAATAAACCAATGGACTACAACATAGACGCAAAGGACAAAAAACTAGGCAGGGTTGCTTCGGAAATAGCAGGCATACTTCAAGGCAAAAAAAGCCCCGCTTATAATCCCAGCGTTGCCGGCTCGGACAAGGTTTTCGTTAAAAATTATAGACATATCACTTTGAGCGGAAAAAAAGCCGATAACAAAATTTATTACCGACATACCGGGTATGTCGGGCATCTTAAGGAAGAGAAATTCAAAGAGGTGTTTGCAAAAGACCCAAAAAGGGTTTTACGCGAGTCCGTGCGGCGGATGCTGCCCAAGAATTTTTTGAACAAGAAGAGAATCCTGAATCTGGTTTTCGTCGATAATGACAATGAAAGCAAAAAAGCCTAGTTTTAGATGAAAAAAGATATTAAAAAAACCGTCGCCAAGCCGCTCAAGATCAGCAGAGAACCGCACAGTAAAGAACTGCATTCTTATACCGAGGGCATCGGGCGCAGAAAAACCTCCGTGGCAAGGGTTAGAATTGCTTCCGGACACGGTAAATTTATCGTAAACGGAAAAGAGCTAAAGGCTTATTTCGGTCTGGACCGCCTTATAAACATGGCATCCGAGCCATTCACCAAATTGAAGCTTGACCAGAAATCCGACGTGAGCGTTATAGTATCGGGGGGCGGAACAAGTTCTCAGGCCGGAGCTGTGCGTTTGGGTCTTTCCCGCGCGCTCACGGTAAAGAACGAGGATCTGAAGAAGAGACTAAGAAAGCTGGGCTTTCTAACGCGCGATTCGCGTAAAGTTGAGCGTAAAAAATATGGCCTCAAGAAAGCCAGGCGCGCTCCGCAGTGGCAGAAGAGGTAATCTCCTGCTGATGAGAAGGAACACCAACCTTTCCCTATTTCTCTTGGTATTCCTTCTTTTAATATTCGGATTGAATTTTTTCGGGTATCGTTATGATTGGTACAATACTTTTCCCTGGTACGATATACCGATGCACGTCTTTGGCGGAGTATGGCTTGCCCTGGCGCTGGTTTATATTTTTGACGGAAGGATATTCATCCTGGGAGAGGGGAGGAAATTGGCGTCTTTTTCCATTTTGCTGTCGGCGGTGCTTTTGATAGGTATATTTTGGGAAATTTTCGAGTATTCGATAGACGTTTTTATTTTCCGAAAATACTCATTTTCCTCGGTTCCCGTATATATTCTAAAAAACTCTCTTTCCGATTTGATTAATGACATTCTTGGCGCCTGCGCTGTTCTCCTTATCGCCCTGAGAAGCTACGCGAAGAACGGGCCGAAATTATCCCAAAGCCCTATTTCGGAAAACTGATTTTCTTAAGACCGTTCCCTTCCGTAAAATAGAGCGCATTTTCTTCTTCGCTGTAATGACTCGCTTTTGCCTCCGCAACGTATATAAAATTCCTCAGGGAACCGTCATTGAGGTCCAAAAAGGCGACTCGGCCGGGGTATATCACAAAAAGATGTCCATTATCCCTGTACCATACCGCGTCTTTTACTTCCTTTACGTCCGGTAAGTTGAATTTGTAGTAATTTGATTCATCGAAAAATATTACTTCCAGTGCCGAGTTTTCTATGGCCGTCACGGCGGAAAAGTCGCCGCTGAAAGAGAAGTTTTTTACGTCGCTTGCTATCTTATCGGCTAAATTATTCTCCGTATCGTATACATACAGACCGCCGTCATCCTGCAGGACCGCCAACTTGTTGCTGTCGAGCCACTCTATTCCTGTGTTTTTGCCGGCAAAGAAAACGCCCCCGCCCATTTTCCTCTTTAGGAATTTGTCGTACAGGAAGACGGTTGTTTTGTTTTCCTTTCCGATAAACGTTGTCCAGGCAAGAATGAATTGAGAAGCCGCAACGTCTTCTCCGATCATTTCACCGGAGTCGGTTTTATATATCTGCGCGAGTTGCGGTTTGTCGACGGTAAGTATCGAAATGGAATCACCCTTCAGGACTATAAGTTTTCTCTGGTCCTCGGGGTCTATTTTGATCTTGAATTCTCCCTTTACCCCAAGCCCTCTTTTTAAAATAGTATCTATGTCTGTTTTCGTTCCGGATTCTACGTTGTTCAGAACATAGTTGCGGGTTTTCGTATCGCGGGTCAGTATATATTGATTGTTTTTGGTCAATCCCACGACTTCTCCGCTTCCGACCCGTCTCCCGTCGATCAGGAGCTCTCCGCTGTCTTTCTCCTCAAGGTACTTGTCGCCCAAAATCCAGAAATTTTTCAATGTGCTCGTGGTCAAAATTGTTTTTTTCTCGGGGATAAGAACCGCATTCTTCGCGTCGCTTACCCGCGCTTCCTTAACGGATATACTTTCTTCCCATGGGTGATAACCGTCGAGCTCCAGCTTTAATGTGTATGTCCTTGGAAAAAGGTTGTTTATAAGGGTTCCGTTTCCGAATATACCAGACCCATTTTCTATCTCCTTACCGTCAAGATAAATTTTTGTTTCGTCCGGATAACTCCTCACGAATATCGCCCCCACTTTTGCTATTTTGAGGTTCCTCGCATCAACCCGCCACCCGTTCACATAAGCAACGGCTGAGCCTCCCAGTATAAAAAAAGCGATAAGCAATAGATAAAACAGTATTTTCCGCTTGTTCTTGGCCATCAGGGTTTAATTTACAGAATAGATTTTGTTTTGTAAAATCGGGCGTTTATCCGTTTCTCCTGGGGTGGTATAATGATAGTGATCCCGCTTCAGATTTCGGATCAAATAATTAAAACAGGGAGGTTAACAGTGCTTTGGTCCTTGGGCTAAAGCTGAGTCCACCCACCTGGCTCAAATCCGGGAGATATCTAGGCGGGATTTGTAAAAACCCTTACTAAATTGAGGGTTTTTACTTTTTCATCCCGTTGTTATGATTGCCAGTATTTAACATTAATGATTGATTGAATTATGGCCGATTACGGTTAATTTTCAAAACAGCCGGTCATTTATCCACTCCTCTCCGTCACCCTTCCT
>JBBUAV010000096.1:0-11454 GCA_038058585.1 Patescibacteria group bacterium
CAATATCTTTGTTCGAGAAAGAACCGCCACCCGAAAGCATTAACTTCTGCGGCTGGAAGGCGCTTGCTATGCTTGCCGCGAACTTGCTGTAATCGTTCTGAAAAGCGCTTTCAAGGAACTGTTTCGTCAATCCGTCACCTATTCCCATAATCACGCCGGCTATGACGAGACTGAAATTGACGAGTATGGCCGCGAATACGAGCTTCCAGAGGAGCTGTTTTATCCCGTAAGTCTCCCGCCGCAAAATAGTAGCGAGCGCTATGACTATGATGGCGAGAACGAAGCCGAGGTTTGCTATGGCGAGCGTGGCCTCAAACCCCTTCTGGGCGATCGGTCCGCTCACTATATTGCTGTTTATCTGGAGCATTATTCCTATTATCCAGGCCTCGATCGCTATAAAGACAGAGGCGATGAGCGCGATGACGTAGTTGATGACGAATATTGCATAGCCGATGGCTTTGGCTGCTATACCATTAATATCGAAGAGATCCCCGACTGCTGAAGTAAGATTCGGCGCGATTATCCCTACAAGAATCAGCAAAAAAAAGCTAAGTTTCTTCCTGCTCATACCCACTCCTTTTTTCTTTTTTTCTACTGAATTCGTCTTATTCATTTTATTTTTAGAACGCTTGGACCCTCACGGCGCAGTTCGCGGTTGAACCGGCGGTGTCGCGCAAGGTTACCTGGTATATTACGGCGTTGTTGTATACGGCGGTGAAAGTTGGTCCGGAGCCGGTCGTGGGGTCGACCCCTATGGTAGGCGAGACAGACCAGTTATAGGCGCCATTTCCGCCGGAGGCGGTGAAAGCCGCGCTGTCGGTCACAACTATCGTCTGCGACGTAGGCGCGCAGGCGACGGGCGCGCTCGAGGGCGGAGGTGGAGGAGTAGTGGTATTCGTCTCATCCGTGTCCGACGAGCTTGTGCACCCCGGGTCATTGAGATCAACAAGACCGTCCCCGTCGTTGTCAATTCCGTCGGAGCATGCCGGGGTTGGCGATGTCGTAGGCGGAGGCGTGGTAACTGCTTCGCCCGACACGTTTACGGTACACCTTGCGCTGAGCGAGCTCTTTGTCAGGGTTATATAGTAGGTGCCGGCGGACGAATACATAGTGTTGAACGAATACCCGGTTCCGCTCGAAGGACTACCTCCAGGGGCCGACCAGCCATAATTTTCACCAGTGTAAGAGCTGGAAGCGTATGTGTCATTGGTAGTGTTATCCCCGCCGGTGGCCCCGAATCCCACCGACAATCCAGGCTGGACCGTTTGAGACGACGGGTTACAGGAGAGCGGAATGGTTACCGAGGGTGGAGCCTCAACGGCGGTTTCGGAACCGCCGAGGAGACCCCTGGCCCCCCAATCTTTTATCAACCTTGAGAACAGAGCCCCTGCCACCGATGAAACCAAGCCGACTATTTCCTCCGAGGTGAGTACCAATTCTCCCCCTATGGTGAGATTTTTGGCGGTGATGGCTTCTTTGGATTTGGGTGGCGTGGTAGTCAGGGGTAGTTCGGCAAGCGGACAGTTTCCCCGGGCGTCCGGTGCCTGGTCGCTTCCCGGACAGAGTTTTTCGCCCTTAAAACCGGCGCCGGCTATGGATTCCGATTTTTCCGCTTCTTTAGCTTGGGCGCCCTTTGCGGAGGCCAATTCATTAGCCGATATTATGCTCCCCCAGAGATTGTTCTGCGGCTGGAGCGAGGTTGTATAGGCTATCCACCCGCCATTTTCAAAGTTGTTATAGAAATTCTCTATATTGGAGACCACCTGGTCCAGTGTACAGCGCGTGTTGAATGTTCCGAAGCCCGGCGACTGGAAGGCGGCAGAGACCAGCGGACCGAAATTACTGCAGAGATTGGGAGAAATCGCGGCTATAGTGGCTCCCGCCGCCTGGTCAAAAGCGTTTGACAGAAACCTTTGCCAGTTCGTTATAAACGCCGGCCTTCCTCCGCCGCGCACCCAGTTCAGGACATCGTTCTGTATCGTGCTGATGATGAAGTTTCTTAAAAGCTGAAGGGCGAGTTTTTTTAGGAAGTTTAGTATCCATTCCCCGAAGTTTGCCGGGTCGAACGTAATCCACTGGGCTCGCGCGGTTTTTATGCCCACGAGTCCGAGAAGGAATGAGATTGTGCCGGGTTTTGTTTTTATGCTGGGCAAAAGAACCAGAGATTGCGCTTTTTGGAATTCGTTTACGTATTCCTGAAGAGCGGCGTTGTAGTTTCTTTCTTGTGACTGGAAAACTAAGGCAGTTTTGAGCGGGTCCACCGAGGCTCCTGCCCCGAGAACCAAGGCGTTCTTTTCATACGTTAATAGTTTTAGGAGGCTTTTATGGAAATCCGCCAGCTTTTCCGGGACCCTTATGAGTTCCGCCTCGGATACGGCCCGGTCCAGTATGTCGGCCGCCTTCGCCGAATTTTCCGTCGGAGAAGCGGTATCCAGACTTACGAGGTCTGTTATATTGTTTCTTATGAAATATTTTTCAAAAAGGCCGCTTATGGAAGCGTTGTAGCGAGAAATGTCTCCCGAGGTAAAGTTTTTGATTATGGGAAATGTTTTGGCTTCCGCTTCTGCCTCCCAGTTCGGCAATTCAACCCCTTCCAGTTTCTTATTATTGGCAAGCTGGTTGACGACATCTTCGGCGCTAGGTATGGTCATTGCCGTTTTGCCGCCGATGTTCTGCGGCCCGTACGGATTCGCCCTGATTAACTCGCGCGTGAAGTTCCTCGCTACGTTTTCCGAGAGATTCGAAGACTGCAGCTGGGGCGGCAAATCCTCCTCCTTTATGAGGTCGGCTATGGCGGGGCGGGTTTCCGGAACGCTTTCCACAAAGGCGCTTTGGGGCACGGATGGCGTCCTAAACTCCTCCGTTTCTGCCGGCAGGACCGTATTTTCGCCCCCCCTCTCTTTGGAAAGAACGGAAAACAAATAAACCGCAGAGCTTGCGAAAGATGCCAAAACGAGAAAACCGGCGATTAATTTTTTCGTCTCCATCGTTACTCATAATTATATCCTATTGACCGAAGTGCCGTTGTGTACAAAATTGCTTTTCGGGCTTATTCTCTCGGATAAATCGGCTGGTTCAGGCCGAATGGTCCCGGAGTAGTTCCGATATTTTTTCCACTTCTTCCATTAAAAGGTTTCCGGGGCGATCCTGGGGCCTTATTCCGAGACGCAATATGCTCTCGCGTAGTTTTTCCTTGTCTTCCGGATGGATCGCGCCGCGAATATTGTTGAATATGGTTTTCCTCGGTTGGCTGAATATGATTTTTATAGCCGACGATATTAGTTTTCGCCGTTCTTCGCTGACCCCGGTTTTTGTCTCCAGCTTTATCGCCGCCGAATCCACTCCCGGCGTCGGTAAAAAATCCTCGCGTGGTATTTGGAACAAGATCCTTGGTTTTGCCCAAAGCTGCACGCTTGCGGCAAGGCGGTTCATTCTCGGGGGCGCGGCGGCAACTCTTTCGGCAACTTCCTTTTGTACGGTAAAAATGCAGGCATCGGGCTTGTTTTTTATTTCGCCCAAGATCCGCAGGAGGCGGCCGGTGATGTAATAGGGAATATTGCCGACTATTTTATAGCTTTTGGCTTTTAGCTCGGGGCTTTTGGCGAGCGCGGGGATAATTTTTAACGCGTCACCCTCAATTATGTCTATTAGTATATTTCCTACCCCCTCTTTCAGTTTTTCGGCCAATCTCCGGTCTTTTTCGATCACCATTGTCTGGCAGCCGATTTTTTTACATTTCTCCGACAACGGGGAGGTCAATTCTCCCCTGCCGCCGCCGATCTCTACTATTATCTCTCCGCGACGCGGTTCTATGGCGGAAACGATTTTTCCTATTACCAATTTATTTTTTAGAAAATATTGCCCCAGTCTTCGCATAAAACAATTATATCAACGCCGGGGGCGATTTGTTTCTCCGGAGGTATAATAGAAGCAATTATGGTTGGTCGTTTTATAAGGACCATGGAAGAAGTGCCCTTAACCCTGGGCGGGTGGTTTGCGGCCTTTTTAGGAATCCTCATGGTGAGATATCTTTTGGAGAATTTTTCAAACGCCCCCACTTTTGGTTTCGTAACCTCTGACGCCTCGACGATTATCCACTACTATTTTTTTTATTTGGCCGTGCTTTTGTCTCTTATGCTCATTCTGCGCATCTTTATAAAGGATTCAGTTCGTATAGCAAAGTTTCTGATATTCGGCCTTATCGTCACCTGGTCTGCGCCTATCCTTGACATCGTTTATTCGAGCGGTGCCGGTTTCAAAATGGCCTATATCTTTCAAGATGCCCCAGGTCTTTTGCGCAGCCTCTTCGCTTTTTTTGGAACGCCGTTTACCTCCGGAATAACGCCGGGTATCAAAACGGAAATGTTCTTGGTTATGGCCGGTTTTTTTGTATATATATATTACTCGACGAAAAGCCTTGTAAAATCGGCGCTGGCGGCCATTTTAGGATATGCCGCCATGTTCTTCTGGGAATCATTGCCGAGCGTTATAAAGATCATTCACGACGCTTTTGTCGGGTCCTCTGCGCCATCGGTCATAGTCTTTTTTGGGTCCAGCATGGATTCATCCATTTTATCTAAAAATTTTCTCCATCCCACCATTCAACTCTCGTATCTCAGGAACATCGAGGTTTTATTCAACGCGGCGATGTCCCAGGTTTATTATATTGTGATATTTTCCCTCGCCGCCCTATGGTCTTGTATCCTGCGCGCCAAGCAGACCGTTGCTGTTTTCAAAAATTCCCGTCCCGAACGAGTGGCCCACTACTTTTTAATGATATTATTCGGGATCCTCGTGGCCTGGAAACTTACCTCTCCCAATATCGTCTGGACATAACGTCCTTAGCGTCGTTGTTTCTCGCCTATTATTGCGCCTGGATGTTCGCCGTGGGAGTGAACGACATAGCCGACGTTGAGATAGATAAAATCTCCAACAACAACCGCCCGCTTATAAAGGGCGAGGTTTCCGTAAAAGAACTTAAAGAATACAACCTTTTCTTTTTTGTCTGGTCTCTCGCCGGCGGTTTTGTTGCGGGACATTACGCCTTGTTTATGATAGGGGTGTTCACGTCGGCGTATTATATTTTTTCTTCTTCGTTGCGCCTTAAACGACTGCCTATAATTTCCACGTTTCTTATATCCATAGCTTCGCTTTCGGCCGTCCTCGCCGGTTTCTATATCACAAGCGCCAATAAAACTATCGAGGCTTTCCCGATCTCTTATCTCGCGCTAATCATTATTGTCTTCACGCTCGGAGCCAACCTTAAGGACCTGAAGGATATCGAGGGAGACAGAGCGGAAGGCATAAAAACCATTCCGGCTCTCCTGGGAAAAGAGAGGGGGAAGATGGCGGTGGGATTTCTCGTGGGACTTGCATTTCTCCTCGTGCCGATTCTTATGGGTCTCAAGATCTTGATCTTGCCCTCCGCCCTTGCGGCTATTGGAGCGTACTCCCTCATTAACCATGAACCATATCTGGAGAGGAAGATTTTTCTTCTGTATATTGTCTATGTTGTTGTTTCTTTCGTCTTGGTGGCCATATTCTAATCCAGATGGACAGAGTTCTCGGACCACGCATCCGTATTTTCTCGTCCGGAAACGTCTTCGAACTCCGTAAATTTTTCCGGTATCTCTCCCAAGAATCGCGAGGGCATGTCGTAAAAACTAAGAACTAGCTCTTTTCTCGCCCTGGTCATTGCCACATACATAAGCCTCCTTTCTTCCTCCAGTTGGTATTCGTTGTCAAGAGATCTTGAGTGCGGCAGAAGTCCCTCCCCGCACCCGGCGAGGAATACCTTGTCGAACTCCAATCCCTTCGCGAGATGTATGGTCATTAGGTCTATAAACCCTTGATTTTTAAGGGCTAAACGGCCACCCTGGCCGGAGCTCGATTCATTATCGGTGCTTTGTACAAGGGCCACTTCCTCGAGAAACTCCCTTACGTCGTTGAAGCGGGAGGCAAAATGAATCAGTTCAGTTATGTTTTCGCGTCTTTCTTCGTGGTTCAAAAAATTTCTTTCCAGATATTCCGCGTACCCCGTCGTTTTGAGGAATGTTTCTATGAGATTAGTCGGATTCATCGTCTCCGCGTTTGCCCCGAGGATTTTTTCCTCCAGCCTGGAAAATTTTCCCTTGGTTAGATTTTTTCTTAGCCGCTCGAGGCTCAACTCGTCTTTTTTATTGGATGCATAGCGGATGGCGGCGACGATATCTTTTATTTCGCGGCGCTCGTAGAATTTTATGCCGCCGAATATCCTATAAGGTATCTCTCTCATGATTAACGCTTGTTCCAGCGCCCGTGACTGCGCGTTTGTCCTGTAAAGTATAGCGGTGCTGGGAGCCTTTGATTCGCTATTTTTGATTCTGGATTCTATTTGTGCGGCAATCCACTCCGCCTCATCGTTTTCGTCCGCGAATTCGGCTATCTTTATCGGCGCCCCCTCCGGATTTTTGGTCCAAAGATCTTTCGGGTGCCGGTATCGGTTATTCTTTGCGACTGCCGATGCGGCCTCTATTATGTTTCCGGAGGAGCGGTAGTTTTCCTCAAGGAAAGAAATTTGCGCCTTGGGCCAGTCTCTTTCGAACGCGAAGAATATTTTAAGGTCGGCGTGGCGCCATCCATAGATCATCTGCTCGTCGTCTCCGACGACGCTGATATTTCCGTGGTCTTCGGACAGGAGTTTTATGAGTTCGTACTGTTTCGGGTTTATGTCCTGATATTCGTCCACGAGTATGGCATCGAATTTATTTTGGTATTTTTTAAGGACCGCCGGATGTTCCCTAAAAAGCCTGACCGTCTTTTCTATAAGGTCATCGAAATCGAAAGCGTTGTTTCTTTTGAGGGCCGATTCGTAATCTTTGAATACTTTCAGGGCAAGTTTCTCTTCTTCCCGCTTTGAGGCGAGAAGTCTTTGGGGAGCGGAGTCTACGTTTTTTATTTCCGAAATTATATTGGCGAAGAAGGCCGGCTTCTTTGCGTTTTTTGTCTCTCCTCCCCTATCGCCACTCCATTCTTCCCTTATGGTGCTCTTTTTAATGATCTTTCTAATCAGATCGAAAGAGTCGTGGCCGTCAAAAATAACGAAATTCGGCTCACGGCCCATTTTTTTACCTTCTTTTCTCAATATTCTCGCCCCCAGCGAATGGAAGGTGCATACGAGGGGGCGAGCCGCTCCTTTGTAGCTTTTTACGGCCGCGTCTACCCTTTCCGCCATTTCTTTGGCTGCCTTGTTGGTGAAGGTTATTGCGCAAATTCTTTCCGGGGGCATGCCGTCCTCTATAAACTTCACCACGCGCGCCGTGAGCGTTCTCGTTTTTCCGGTTCCCGCCCCGGCCACGATGAGTAAAGGAAAATTGGGGGCTTCCGAGGCGGATTTCTGCTCCTTATTGAGATTCATGTCCATAGTGCTATAATGCCAATATTAGTAGGATATTAGGCCAACTGAACAAAGACAAGAAGCCATTAAGAATGGCTGTTTTTTTGTCGGCGGTATTTATCGCCTCCGTTTTGACGTTTTCCGCGTTTGACGGCGGGAGTTCGGAGCGCGTAGGAGTATTCGGTGGGCCCGCCGGAGTTTCTGTGGGTGTATCGTCCGAATCACCCATTGTTTTAGGGAACGAAGCGCCCCTTGCCGGTTTTTCGCTTGATTTTGCGGCCGGAGTGAACGATGTCTACGCCAAAGACGGGGAAGTGGATGATATCTGGACGGCAACGAGTCTTAAGGACGGCGGCGAATCTCCAATCCAGGGACTTTTGGATGGAGGATTGTTTATATACGGGGTTAAGGAAGGAGACACCTTGTCCGACATAGCTTCTTATTTCGGGATATCGCTTGATACGATAATCGGCGCCAATCCCGACGTGAGATCAAAGTTCATAAAACCGGGTGACGAACTGAAGATCCTCCCAATATCCGGAGTGGTTTACAGAACAAAAGAAAACGACACGCTTGAATCCATTTCCTCATATTTCGGCGTTTCTCCGGAAAACATATTGAAATTCAATAAATCGGTGGATTTCGGGACCCTCGGCTTCGGAATCTCCCTAGTGATTCCTGGGGTAAGCAGCTTCAGTTTGGAAAGCGCCAAAATCGGGACTCTGCCTAATTTCAATAAGTATTTCGTGAAACCAGCCGAAGGATTCAACTGGGGTAAGCTTCACAACCGGAATGCCGTGGATATCGCCAATCAATGCGGCACGCTGGTTTTGGCGGCGGCCGAAGGTCTTATTGTCCCCGATAAGGAATTCGGCGACGGCGGCATCGGTTCCTGGAACGGCGGCTACGGCAAATTCGTTTTAATAGAACATCCTTTCGGCGACGGGATTAAAACTCGGTACGCCCACTTAAGGAGCGTTTCGGTTGAGATTGGGGACTACGTTAAGCAAGGAGCAGAACTGGGACTGATGGGCGAGAGCGGCGAGGCAAGCGGTTGTCACCTCCACTTCGAAGTTTACGGAGCGGAAAATCCATTCGCAAAATATTAAATTTCTTCTCGTAGCCGGTAGCTGAACGCCTCGGCCAGATGTTCTGCACCGACGACATCTGTTCTTTCCAAGTCAGCAATGGTTCTCGCGGTTTTAAGTAATCGGTAGTAGCCGCGCGGCGAGAGTCTGCTCTTTCCCAGTGTGTCTAAAAATTTTTCCGCCTCGGGCGTGAGTTTTATTATTTTTTCTGCCTGCGAGGAGCTCATTTCCGAGTTCGTATATATTCTTAATTTTCCAAAGCGTCCCGCCTGAATTTTTCTTGCCGTCTCAACTTCTTTTTTGACAAATGGGTTTCTCCGCTCCTCTTTTTTATTCTTACTTCTTAGCTCGTCAATTTTCACTCGGTCCACTTTTATTTGGAGATCAATCCTGTCAAGGAGCGGCCCGGACAGTTTTTTCTGGTAGCGTATTACCTCATAGGCCGTACAGCGGCATTCTCTTTCCGGGTCTCCGTAATATCCGCAGGGACAGGGATTCATCGCGGCAACGAGCGTGAACTTCGCCGGGAACTTAAGCGTTCCCTTGGCGCGGGCGACGTGTATGGTCCCCGACTCCATCGGCTGACGCAGCGCCTCGAGGACGTTTTTGGGAAACTCCGGCAATTCGTCGAGAAAGAGTATTCCTCTGTGGGCCAGACTTATCTCTCCCGGTCTCGGGTCGCTGCCTCCGCCAACGACCGCAACAACCGATGCCGTGTGGTGGGGCGAGCGAAAAGGACGCTGATTTACGAGGCCTCCGGGAGCGAGCCCCGCCGCGCTGTAGATCTTGGTTATCTCAATTGCCTCTTCCGGTGACAATCCTGGGAGAATCCCGATCATTGCCTGGGCAAGCAGGCTTTTACCTACGCCAGGAGGCCCCATCATCAGGATATTGTGTCCGCCGGCGGCCGCGATGGTTAGAGCCCGCTTCGCGTTTTCCTGCCCTTTTATCTCAGAGAAATCCGGCGCCAGGATTTCTTCCGATTCAAGCGGGCTGAAGTCGGCCGGTTTTATGTCTTTTCTCCCCTCGAGAAAATCCATCGCATCCTTGAGACTTTCAAGGGGCATAATGTTTATGCCGCTGACCGCCGCGGCTTCATTCGCATTCTGATACGGCAGGAGCAAATACTTATAGCCGTTTTTTTTCGCGGCTTCGGCGATATTGAGCGCTCCGTTTACGGGACGCAGTCTCCCGTCGAGCGCGAGTTCTCCGAGGAATAACTTGTCCGAGGAATCGAATTCTTTTATTTGTTTCGTTGCGAGAAGATATCCGATTGCTATTGCGAGGTCATATTGCGAGCCGGTTTTCTTGATGTCGGCCGGCGCCAAGTTCACCGTTATCTTTCTGTTTTCCCGGGTCGGCGGCTTGACTCCGGTGTTTTTAAGCGCCGAGTTCACTCTTTCCTTCGCTTCATTCAATGCTTTGTCGGCAAGACCAACAATATTAAAAGCGTGGAGACCGACATTCAAGTCAACCTCCACTTCTATTAGTTTTGCTTTTATTCCCTCTAGTTCGGCCGAATACAGTCGCGAAATTGTTTTCGACATTGGTTGTCTCTCTTAGCCTTCGGATTTGCAGTTTCTGCAATATCTGGACTCCGGAGAGATTTCAAGAACCTCATTTTCTATTTCCTTCCCGCATTTTTCGCACACGCCGTATTTCCCCTCAACCATTCTGTTCAGGGCGGCATCTATTTCGTTCACCCTCTCTTTCAAAGTCTGAACGGTTGCCAGTTTATTACTCAACTCGTCCGCCTCATCGGCTTCTTCGTCAAGTCCATCGACATCACTTCCGAAGTCCGTTACCTTTTCGTCCTCGGCGATCCTTTTCAAAAGAGACTCCCTTTCGGATTCAAGTTTTTCTTTAAATTTTTGAGACAAGTTTTTTTCCATGATGATTTACGAATTAAGGTTAGTTGGTTAGTTCGGTCAAGTCAATATATCCACAGGGACATCTCCTGGTTTTTAAATTGACGATCGGGTTCCATCATTGTGGTCCATGATCGGATCGCCAAATCAACAGACAGGATAGTAGAACTATCTGTCATGACGAGACCAGCCCAATTATTAAATCCGGCAATGCGGCAATTTTATCCTTGACAAACAAAAGTGTTTGTCGTTGACAAACATTTGGCAAACATTGCCATTTTTGGCATAACCCATTCGTCACGTAAAATATACACTTTTATGATTTTATTGATTTACGGTGTAAAGCGCTAAACACTCCATCTTTACAAATTAATCAGTGAATTTAGGATTTTTGTCATAGTATCCAGAAATACAGAGCTTATACACAAGTTTGTAGGATTCGGGCACTGCCGGATCGCCACCAATTTTTTTGAGCCATTCTTCAAATTGTTTTCCTTTGTTTCCCCTTAATTTTCCATAAAATAAGGGCACAACAATATTTTTTATATTTCCTATTTCTCTGACAATAAGCATTGCCCGGGGACCTCTTTTAATTCCGTCTCTCCCTTGATGGTTATATTCATATACTTTATTTTTTAATCCAAGGGTATCCCTTACCATTTCTAAGAGATTTTTATCCCTGGCATGCATTTTTATGACAAATGCAGGTATTTTTGAACCAGTTAGATTATTTGAAGAAAAAGTAAAGACTCCCTCGCCCTCAACAAGGCCTCTAATGTATTCACTTGAAAGCGGCCTGTTCTTTTTTCTTAACTCCATTGTTTGTCGCTAAACAAGCTAATATGTTATACAGTATAACATATGAACAAAACCAAACTTGGCAGATTAGGAGAAGACCTGGCCTGTGAATATCTTGTTGACAAGGGGTACAAAATTATAGGCCGGAACTATCGCGAGAAATGGGACGAACTGGACATTGTGGCAAGGAGTCAAGACAAGACACTTATTTTCGTAGAAGTTAAAACCATAAATACGGCAGGCGGCGACGAAAACTCGATGATTATGCCGGAAGATAATCTAACCAAGTCGAAGATGAGGAAGTTAAAAAGAGCCTGCCAGTCTT
>JBBUAV010000097.1:0-5007 GCA_038058585.1 Patescibacteria group bacterium
AGGATAAAGCCCGGCGACACGGTAATATTTTCCTCCTCCATCATTCCGGGCAACGAACGTAGCGTTCAGGTACTCAAGGATAATCTCTCAAGGCAAGGAGCTATAGTTTTCCACTCGAAAATCGTCGACATCCACTCGTCCGGCCACGCCCCGAAAGACGACCTCAAGCTCGTAATGAAGCTTATAAAGCCGAAATTCCTCATACCGGTGCACGGCTATTACTTCATGCGCGCGACGAACGGGCAGTCGGCCAGGGAGGCCGGCATCGCCAAAGAAAACGTTGTTTTAATGGACAACGGTCAGGTTGCGGAACTCACGAAAGACGGCTTCCGGATAACGCAGGAAACAGTCCCCGCTTTCTACGTGATGGTGGACGGCCTTGGTGTTGGCGACGTTGAGGAAGTAGTGCTCCGCGATAGGCGTACCCTCGCCCAGGAAGGAATGATCGTGGTTATCGTCACCGTTGACCGGGACAAGTGTAAGCTCCTAAAAAGTCCCGATATAATCTCCCGCGGATTCATCTATCTCAAGGAAAGCCAGGAGCTTTTGGATGAAATAAGAAAAAGAATACGAGCATTAATTTCCCGCCTCCCAAGCTACCAGCCCGTGGAAGCCGATTATCTTAAAACCCTCATCCGCGACCAGATAGGGCAATTTTTATACAACAAAACCCGCAGGCGACCAATGATTTTACCGGTTGTAATTGAAATCTAACCAACACAAAAACCGCAATCATGCGGTTTTTGTGTTAAAATTAGGCTATGAAGCCCATTAGAAATTTATCGTCTATGAAACTAATCCAGGTTTTAGGACATAAAGGTCTTCTTAATATACACAACAGGAAACGCATGCGTTTCCTGTTTCTAACGGGATGAAGCCCGTCCTTGTCTCCGGCATCCAGCCCTCGGGCCGATTGCATATCGGCAACTACTTGGGCGCCCTGAAAAACTTCGTTGAGCTCCAGAATTCCGGCAAATATAATTGTTATTTCTTTATAGCCGACCTACACTCCCTCACCGAGAACTACAATCCCAAAGAAAAGCCGGGGCAGATATTGGAACTCACGGCCGATTTTCTCGCGTCCGGCCTCGACCCCAAAAAATCAACGATATTTCTGCAGTCTTCAATTCCGGCGCACAGCGAACTCGCTTGGATTCTAAATACAATAACCCCCATAGGAGAGTTGAAGCGGATGACCCAGTTTAAGGATAAAAGTGGAGTAACTAAAAAAATAGAGCGACTAGAAAAAGAAGTAGCAGACTTACGTAGTAGTTTCAAGTATGGCTCAACTAATACGTTCGCACAAACAGAAATACCGAAGAAAGAGAGAGAGATACAACTTCTTTCCGATGCTATAACGGTGGATGTAAATGTGGGTCTTTTTACTTACCCTACGCTTATGGCCGCGGATATCCTGCTTTATGACGCCAAATACGTCCCAGTGGGCGACGACCAGCTACAACATCTGGAGTTAACCCGCACGCTCGCAAGGAAATTCAATGCCAGGTTCGGCAAGACTTTCGTTGAGTCTCAACCGATTTTGACCAAAATTCCTCGCGTGATGAGTCTGATCAACCCGACGAGGAAAATGTCAAAGTCTGAACCGGAAGGGTGTCTCTTCGTGGACGACTCGCCGGAAGAGATAAAAAGAAAGATAGCTCGCGCCACAACCGACTCCGGCTCGGAGATAAAACACGACGAGAAGAAAAAACCCGGCATAAGTAATCTCCTTGAGATCTATTCGGCTCTAAGCGGAAAAACCACAAAGGAGCTGGAGAAAAAATTTACCGGCAAGAATTATGCCGCCTTCAAAAAAGAACTCGCCACGCTAACCTCGAACTTCTTTGCCGATTTCCGTAAAAATAAAAAATCCCTGTTGGCTAAACACCAAACACTGATAACTACCCTAAAATCCGGCTCAGAAAAAGCGTCCGCCATAGCGGATAAAAAAATACTGGAGGTTAAAAAGAAAATCGGTCTGGCCATTTAGTCGCCATTGACTTCTTTCGTATTTCCCGGCACAATATGCCCAGCTGTCTTGTAGTCTAAAACCGACCGAAAAGAAAGGGGTGCAACTTGAAGGATTTTCTGAAATGGCTGTCTGACTTTCTCCGGCCGCATTACACGCCTCCGGCAATCGCCGGCGGGCACGACTGGACGCACGTGGAACGTCTGATTACTCTGGCTTCAGGCATCACCCGATTCCTCAACTTCAATATGGACGAATTCCAGGCGGCTGCCTGGCTCCACAACCTGGACCGGGCCACAAACCTCAAGGAAGTCGTCAAGATCAACGGAGGGCTCAAAGCTTACTGCCTTAAACTCCTCTCCGAAGGCCCGTTCGACGAGGATGCCCAAGAGCGAATCGTGGACGCCGTTCTCCAACACAACAAGAAGGACGACGAACCCGGCGACTCAACTCTTCTCCAGGCGCTCCGGATCGCCGACAAAGTGGACCGGTTTGGACCACTCGGCATCATGGCCATCTCTGCCCACCAGGGACCGAATCTCATCTCCTACGACCCCCACAACCCATTCGGGTATGACTCCACAGCCGAAGACAAGCTTAAAAGTGTCTATAACAACTTTATGCGGGTCCTCGAGTGGTATGGTATGCTCCCTTCGGCCCATGCCCGGGCGCTCATCCGGTCTGAGCGTAATGGAGTTCTTTCTCCACTACCTGCGGGAGCTCGGCGCGGAAATCTCCGAGTTCACCGGCCAGGAAAACCGGGTGGAGGACGACATCCGCAAGGCCCTCGGCAAGTACTACGAGCTCTTCCCGGCAAAGACGATGCTCGTCTCGGTCTAAACCGTGCGAACAACACAAAGGCCCTCTCCGATCACAAGTCGGAGGGGGCTAAATTATTTTTAGAGATTTTCTTATTTAACTTTCCGTACGGCGAGCCACACATCCAAGCCATCGAGCTTCCCATCCGTCTCGGCGTCCACTTTTGTAGACCGCCCGTAAGAGATATTTTTCGCCCCAACCTCGGCCTTGAGTAATTTTTCATTGCCGGAGATAACCGGCTCTATGCCTTTCGGCAGTTCCATCATAAGAACAATCTTATCCTCCGGCTTCATTCTCGACTTCTGCCTCAGGTCCTGTATCATCCTTATAGTTTCGCGCATGATTCCCTCCCTCTTTAGTTCCGGCGTTATTACGGAATCGAATTCTACGTTGGCCGGTAATCTGTCATCAAAGATAATTTTTTTCACGTTTACTTCTTCTTTCAGTATCTCGAGAAGAGATTCGTTTTTCATAAACTTAGGTTTCTTGCCCTTTATTTTCAGAGAGGAAAGCGGCTGTCTCACTTTGATTTTAAGCTCGGCTCTCTTCGCCAAGGCAAGACTGGCTGTTTTTCTTACCCATTCCATTGCCTTCAATAAATCCTCGTCCACCGAGCTTTTCCCGTATTTCGGCCAATCTTCAAGATGAACCGATTCTCCTTTATCCATCCTCTTGTAAATAAACTCGGAGAAGAACGGGGTGAAAGGAGCCATGAGTTTCGCCATATCTGCGATCACGAATCCAAGCGTTCCCGACGCCTCGTTAAGTTCTGTCGCATTTTTCGGCTTCTGGAAACGCCTGCGGGAGCGCCTGATATACCACCTCGAGAGATCGTCCACAAAAGACTCGAGGAGTAGCGCGGCTTCCCTTATCTCATAATTGTCCAGTTTTTTGCCGACATCCTCCGCCGCCTCTGCGAGGCGGGATAAAATCCACCTGTCTAAAATATTCTTTGATTTATTTTTGGTCCCGCTTCGGCCATAGGTTTCGTAAAAAACAAGCGAATTGTAGATTATAAGGTGCATACGGCGGAATGATTTTATTATTTCCGTCTCGTCGAAATTCTTCGTCTCGCCGGGAGGATTTACTGTGTAGAAATACCACCTTACGGCATCGACTCCGTATTTGTTTATCGGATCCATGGGCTGGACTATGTTCCCCTTGGACTTGGACATTTTCTGCCCGAACTTGTCGTTTATAAGCCCGAGGGAAATGACGTTTTTGTATGGGGCTTCGAATCCCAGGGCGGTAGCTATTGCAAGCAGTGTGTAAAACCAGCCGCGCGTCTGGTCCATGCCTTCCGAAATATAGTCGGCCGGATAAAATTTCCTCCTGTCCACGAGTTCCTTGTTCTCGAACGGATAATGGAGCTCCGCAAAAGGCATCGCTCCCGAGTCGTACCAGACGTCAATAACCTCTGGAACCCTCCTCGTTTTGGATCTGCACTTGCGGCAGATGAGAGTAATACCGTCAATGTATGGCTTATGAAGATCGGCTAGTCCGCTTCCGTCCCTTGATAGGTTCCTTATTTCTATTTTCTCGGTTCCGGCCAAGTCTATGAAATCCGCTCCTCTTTTTTCCTTTTCCGTAATTGCCTGCTTTTCGGATATACCCCTTACGGCGTGATAAAACATCCAGATCGGATATTCGTGGCTTACGATAAGAATATTTTTATCTTTGTATTTTTTCTCGTAATCACATACCGCTTCCCACATCCTGCCTCTCAGGTCGCGCAGAGATTCCCCCTTCTCGGGGCGGTTCTCGAACTTAGATTCGTAGGTCGGAAAAAACTCGTGATACTTGGAGTCGCGAAGTCCCTCGAGTTTGCCCAATTTTATCTCTCCGAACTTTTTGTCTATGAGCACTTTCTTTATGCCGATTATAGAAGCGGCTATCCGGGCCGTTTCCCTTGCACGCGGTATGTCCGAGGAGACTATTAAATCGATTTTCTCGCCGTCTCTCTGAAACTGTTTCTTTAATCTCTCGGCGGACAAAATAACGTTATTGCGGCCGATGGTCGTCAATTTATTTTCCGGATCGGTCCGCGAATTTATGATGTGCGTAACGTTGCTTTTGGCCTGACCGTGACGCATAACCCAGTAACGGTTCCTTGGTTCTCCGATCTTCGAGCTTAGTTCGTCGATTCCGCCGATAATCTCTTTCGAATTGCATTTACCGCATTCCCAGATCGGCAAGGGAACTCTCCAGTATCTCTCTCG
>JBBUAV010000098.1:0-5795 GCA_038058585.1 Patescibacteria group bacterium
GTAAATCCCGTCAATTTCTGCTAAAATAAGTGCGAGCTGAACGATAAACACTCACACAAAAATACGGTCTTAGTCTTTGATTTTTGTTACTGTGTTGTTTATATTAAATGGGCAAGCCCGCTTAGATTGGCGTGGTCGGGTGCGTTGCTTTCACGGTTTTATGCTCGTGAGAGAGTGTGTATGTTTCAGGGGCAGATCACCGTTCTTGGCCCTGCACCAAAATATGCGCGTGTAGTTCAGTGGTAGAACGCTGTCCTGATAAGACAGAGGTCGATGGTTCGATTCCATCCACGCGCACAGGATGCCTAGGGAAACATGGAATAATATGGCCGAGCCGAAAATAATTTACGAAGATAAAAACTTTCTTGCGGTTGATAAGCCCTGCGGCATGCAGGTCCATAAAGCGGATAGCAGTGATACGGAATTCACTCTTGCGGATTGGCTTATAGGGAGGTATCCCTATCTGGAAAACGTCGGCGATGAACCGTCCCTTCGGCCGGGCATTGTCCATAGATTGGACAAACTTACATCCGGAGTGATGGTTGTCGCCAAAAATCAGGAATATTTCAGGTATTTAAAATCTCTTTTTCAGGGCAGACAGGTAAAGAAGATTTACATAGCGGTCGTGTACGGTGAGGTGAAGACGAAAGATGGCATGATAGATAGGCCGATCGGTATAAAAAGCGGAAGCGTGAAGAGAAGCGTTCATTCAGAGAAAATGGTTAAGGAAGCCGTTACTCATTACAAAGTCAGGAAAATCATGGAAACCGGAAGTGGCGTAAAGTTTTCTCTCATGGAACTGATGCCGCTCACCGGGCGTACCCATCAGATAAGGGTGCACCTTGCAAGCATAGGCCACCCTGTCGTGGGCGACCCCCTATACGGGAAGCGTAAAGGAGAGATTCCTGGTATTTACCCAAGAATGATGCTTCATTCTCTTTCTATTGAATTTCCCGCAACCCAGGGCAGGCGCATAAAGATAGAATCGGAGCCCCCGGGCGATTTCAAATTTTTTATGAAAAATTTGGGGGATGATCTAGCGAGCAAAAGGGAAGGAATCTCATAAGAAGTAAGTTATCCACAGCTTTTTTATTGAGCCATAGCCCTTTTGATATAATGATTTTAATACCAGAAAGGTCGAGTTTTTAGAAAAAAATCTGATGAAAAATACAGCCCATAAAGGGTTTACACTTATTGAGCTACTTGTGGTCATAGCCATTATAGCCATACTTTCGGTTGTGGTTATTCTTACTCTGAACCCGGCGGAACTTCTTCGCCAGGCGAGGGACTCAAACAGGATCTCTGACCTAAACACGGTTAAGAGCGCTCTGTCTCTCTACTTGGCGGATGTTTCGATTCCGGTACTCGTGTCGTCAACTCAGACGAATGCAGGCTTTGTGTGTTATCTCGATGCCCCTAGTCCCAGCACGACCACTTGTCCATGGTTCCCGACCATACCCAATCCTCTTGTCAACTCAACCGCTACCGTTGCTGCTGCTGTCGCAAGGAGAATTGACGGTAATGGATGGATACCGGTCAACCTGACGGTGATAAGTTCCGGTGCTCCGGTTGGAAACCTGCCTACTGACCCCATCAACAATTCCGCGTATCTCTACTCCTACACCGCAAGCTCCACTTCTTTAACCTTCAAGCTTGCTGCGAATATGGAGAGTACTAAATACGGTACTGCAGCGAGTCCCGATGAAGTGGAAACGAGGGACGGAGGAACGAGTGCTGGAATGTATGAGGTTGGCACAAACTTGAGTCTGTAGATTGCAGATGTTTCTTACCGACTGGATTGCCATAGGTATACTCGCATTGGCATTGGGAGCGCAGCTTATGCGGCGCTCCCCTTTGCCAAGATTCCTTAATCGGATACTCCTCGCCTCGGGGATAATTATTTTGGGTATTCTTATCTATTGGACCGTTCTCCAATACAACGCGTGGAAGTCGAGTATGCTTACCGCTTTTTTTCTCCCCCCTTATCAGGGCATAGGTTATTTCTATTCTACGGTAGGTTACAATATATTTTCTCCGTGGTTACTCTCGGCTCTGGCCTCCGTGGTTATCGTGCGTTTGGCGTGGTTCGGAAATAGAAAATTCGGGGAAAGGTTCATGGAGACGGAGGAATTCGGTCTTATGCGTTTGGGTATATTCTTGAACGGTTATCCCGGCTTTCTGTTTTATATATTATTTGTCCTCGCCGCCGCCATTTTAATCTCGGCTTTTTATTCTTTGACCTCCCTGGGACGGGCACCTCTTTATTACCTGTGGATCCCGCTCGCTATCGTCTCAATCCTTGTCAAAAATCTCATTATTCCGAAAGAAGCACTTATGCCATTCGCGTTTTGATATTATATATAAGACATTTATTGTTTACCGATTACAGACAAGGTCGATTATTCCAAAAATAATGATTATGAACTCGACGAAAAAGGGATTTACGCTCATTGAGTTACTTGTGGTCATAGCCATCATAGCCATACTTTCAACGGTTGTGATTCTCACTCTGAATCCCGCAGAAGTTCTCCGTAAGGCCAGAGATGCCGGCAGGATCTCCGACTTGAATACAGTAAAAAGCGCCATATCGCTCTACTTGGCCAATGTTTCATCTCCGTCGCTTGTGTCGTCAACCCAGACGAATGCAGGCTTTGTGTGTTATCTTGATGCTCCTAGTCCCAGCACGACCACTTGTCCATGGTTCCCGACCATACCCAATCCTCTTGTTAACTCGACCGCTACCGTTGCCGCTGCTGTTGCCGGGAGGGTTGATGGTAGCGGATGGGTACCGGTCAACCTGACGGCGATAAGCTCCGGCGCTCCGATATCTGATTTTCCGACCGACCCGATCAACAACTCCAATTATTTCTATTCCTACACTGCAAGCTCGACATCTTTGACTTTCAAGTTGGCGGCTTTTATGGAAAGTACAAAGTATGGTAGTCCAACTAGTCCCGATGAGGTGGAATCGAAGGACGGAGGTGTATCTAATTCAGCCTATGAAACCGGTACGAATCTCAGTCTTTAGAGTACTGCCTGCGAATAGATAAAAACCGTATCCATTCTGTTCAACCTTATCATTAGACAAGATTAATGCTCGTTTCTCTCCGAGAGCGGGCATTTTTTGATATCATATAGGTAGGGTTTTCGCGCCCTTGTTCTAAATGATTATTTTTTGCAATTAAACCATGAAACTACCTGTGCCGTTGCCACGGCTCCAACAAATACTCGTTTCGGACGGACTTATAACACCGGAACTTTTTCAAGAGATAGTGTCCGATGCCGAGCGGAAGGGTCAAGACGTGCTTGATATTCTGATCTCGAGAAGAGTTGCCGATGCCAATTACCTGGGAGACCTTATCGCCAAGGAGCTCGGCGTCGAGAGGGCTGATTTTTCATCCATGCCGATCAACAAGGATACGGTCAAGCTCGTGAATGAGGAAGTTGCAAGACAAAGACAAATAGTCATCTTCGGACAGGAACAGGATGGCACCTATGATATCGCCATGGCGGACCCGGGCGACCTGGAAACCATAGAGTTTTTAACCCAGCGCCTTAAGGGCAAGATGAAAACATTTCTTGCCACGCAGGATGATTTGAATCTCGGATTCTCGGTTTATGGCTACGAACTCGGCCAGGATTTTAAGAAATTAATAGAGGAAAATATACGGGCTTCCCTGGGAAAACGGACCAAGTTTGGCGAGGAGGCGGCAGCCGACCTTCCCATAGTGGGGATAGTGGATAACATACTTTCCTATGCCGTTGCCTCCAGGGCTTCCGATGTCCACCTGGAGATACTGGAAGAAGACGTTCTTATCCGCTACAGAATAGACGGTATTCTTTACGAAATATTACGGATGCCGAAGGTTATGCATGCGCCGCTTGTGGCGAGGATAAAACTTCTGGGTGGCCTGAAAATGGACGAGCACTTCAAGCCGCAGGACGGCCGCTTCCGCCATCGTATCGTAAACCAGGTCATAGACATCAGGGTTTCCGTGGTGCCGACTTACTACGGGGAGAAAGCAGAGTTAAGGATACTTGAGGCGGCGCAAAAGCCGCTTTCTTTGGAGGAACTCGGCATGGACAAGGAGAACTCGAAAATAGTTTATGACAACCTAAAAAAAACATACGGTATGATTTTGTGCTGCGGGCCGACCGGTTCAGGTAAAACGACTACCCTGTACGCTCTCATGAACATACTGAACAGGCCGCAGGTGAACATAGTTACCGTCGAAGACCCGATTGAGTACAACATGAGGTATATCAATCAGACCCAGATGAATCCACAAGCGGGGGTGACTTTCGCGTCAGGATTAAGGTCGCTTTTAAGGCAAGACCCAAACATAATAATGGTAGGCGAGATACGTGATGCCGAAACCGCCGACATAGCAGTTCAGGCCTCGCTTACCGGCCATCTTATTATGTCCTCTCTCCACACGAGCGATGCGCCCACCGCCGTGCCCCGTCTTTTCGATCTCGACATTCCTCCGTTTCTCGTATCTTCCGTTCTGAATTTGATCATAGGCCAAAGGCTTATAAGAAAAATTTGTCAGGACTGCGTCTATTCCTATAGTGCCGACCCCGAGGTGGGGAAGGTAATAATCGACCAGCTTAAAGAATCGGGAGTCGACTCTTCCGTTTTGAACTTGCCCAATATCCTTTATAGGGGCAGGGGATGCCGGGCTTGCGGTTTGACCGGCTATAGGGGACGAATGGGAATTTTTGAAATGTTCGAGGCAACTGATAAGATTAAGAAGCTGATAAATTCGCCGCAGTTCAGTCTGGAAACCCTGCGTGCCGAAGCTCGCCACGCCGGAATGAAGACTATGTTTGAAGACGGTTTACGTAAGGCGGAGCTCGCCGTTACCACCATAGAGGAGGTTTTGCGCGTTATGCGCGAATAACGTCAAATTAATTTCAAATGTTATACCGCTATTTAGCGGCCGACAAGGCAGGGAAAATAGTGGAAGCGGAGGTTGACGCCGATGACCTTAGCCAGGTTTTGAGATATCTTGCCGGAAGGGATCTCCGGCCGATTTCGGTTAAACCCATTAAAGAAGAGAAAAAAGGAATACGTTATTTTTTCGGCAATATAAACGTTACCGATAAAGTATTTCTCACAAAATACCTTGCTCTGATGCTGAGAGTGGGGACGGACCTTCTCTCCGCCATAAATATTTTGGTTGCGGACTTCGACAAGCCGTCGGTAAGAAACTTCCTTCTGGAGATAAGAGATAATCTGGGGCGCGGACAGCCGTTCTACAAGGCTTTTGAGGTTCATACCAATATTTTTTCGAACACGTTCGTGAGTCTTATAAGGGCCGCCGAAAAATCCGGCAATCTTCAGCAAACATTCGAAGAACTTTCCGTTTCCATGGTGCGGGAAGCAGAGCTCCGAAATCGCATCCGTTCCGCTCTTATATATCCGATAGTACTGCTCTCTGCCTCTTCGGTCGTTATGGCGTTTCTTGTGACATTCGCTTTGCCCAAAATTGCCAAGGTTTTTACCGAGAGCGGGATACAGCCACCTTTCTTCTCTCGGTTAGTATTTAGTGTCGGTCTTTTCGTGGGCAACAACATCTGGATCTTAGTCGGAATTCTTCTCGCCTGCATAGGAGGGGCTGTTTATGTCTATTATCGCACCGAAGCCGGAAAACGCATTCTCAACCTGGTTCTTTCTCGTACCCCTTTTATCAGGGGTATTTACAGAAAACTTGCCATTCAGCGCCTTACCTCAACAATGAGTTCTCTTATGAAAGCAGGTTTGCCCATCATAGAAACAATAAACGTAGCCG
>JBBUAV010000099.1:0-2905 GCA_038058585.1 Patescibacteria group bacterium
TCCGCCACGCTTTATGCCGGAGACGAATTTGAGAAATGTTTTTTTGACCGAGGAAAAATTTTTATAAAAATCCAGATGTTCCTTGTCAATGTTCGTTATAACGGCAAGAGTGGGGGAGTAGTTCAAAAAAGACGCCTTCCATTCGTCGGCTTCAAGGACAAGATACTTGCCGCTTCCCCGCCGGAAATTTTTTCCGCCGAACTCTCTGAGCTTCGTGCCTATTATGACCGTGGGATCCAGCCCGCCTTCTTTGAGGACGAGGGACGCGAGAGCGGTCGTCGTGCTTTTGCCGTGGGCGCCTGATACGGCAACCGTCTTATACATCTGGGTCAATAGCCCAACGGTTTGAGGATAGGAGAGTAAAGGTATGCCTAAGCGCCTCGCCTGGACGGCTTCCGGGTTCTTAGCCTTATCTACCGCCTGGCTATATATGACAAGGCCTATTTTAGGGGTTATATGGCCCTTTTTATGCCCGATTTTGACCTTTACGCCGTCTTTCCCCAGGTCCTTGAGGAGATTATTATTGCTCGGGGAGGCGTCTGACCCCGAAACGGCCCATTTTTCGGCCAAGAACCACCTGGCCAGGGAACTTACGCCGATTCCGCCTATACCAATAAAATGAACGCTTTTTTTGATCTTATACATATGGATTTATATGCATCCCTACCGGCAGAGGATTAAAGATACTACCTGTCGCACAATATACCTTTTACGACAGTATCTCTGCTATCGTAGTAAAAGACGGTATTACTTTCTGTTTCCGTGATACCGCTCATATGTGCGACAAAACCCACCTTAAAGCTCCCGTTATTGCTTCAAGCACGGTTACGAAGAGGTTGCCGATGAATCTAAGAGATTCCATAAGGCTAACGCCTCCGGTTATATTCTCGAACCAAGAGTCCAGCTTATTCAACAGAGACTGCGGATTCAGGTATGATACAAGGTCTCCGGCATTGGAAAATATATCCTGAAGATACTGTTTGGCGGTGCCCAGGAACTGGGTCACATACGAGAACGAATTACCGATCCCCTCTCTTGTTTGTCCAAAATCAAAGGCGAAAGCAATATTTTTTCCGTAGCCGAAGACAAAAACCAGAAAAAGCAGGAACACGAACACGGAAGCCGCATAAAATTTATTTTTGTTTGTCATTGTTTACAAATAACCCAAAGGATTCAGATCGCCTCCGTAAGGCATCGGTCCGCAGACCTTGCTTGGGCCCATATAGAAAGTAGGAGCGGCAAAAACAGTGAAGTGAAGGTGCGGACCGGTCGCGTATCCGGTCTTCCCGGCATAACCTATGACCTCTCCCCTTTTTACTTTATCGCCTTTGCCTACCACCTGTCTTGAAAGATGAGCGTAGAGAGAGACAAGATTATTGTCGTGTTTTATAACTACGTATCTTCCGTAAGCTCCGTGATAACAGTAGGAATCCTGATTGCCGACGGCAACAATCTCTCCGGCTTCGGCGGCAACAATGGGTGTTCCGATGGGCGCTCCAATATCTATTCCGTTGTGCCACTTGCCTTTATAACCGTATTTCGCGAACTGGGTGGCTCCATAATCCTGGGTCACGCCGCTTTTCGATGCTCCAAGAACAGGGATCTCCAAAATTCCGGGCTCTAACGGCGGAAGCATGGATGGGTCGATCTTGGTACGCAAAACGGCGTCCAGGGCCTCAACTTCATTCGCGATCTGCCTTTGAAGTTCTTCAAGTTCTTTGACTTGCTGAGCAAACACGCTCTCCTTACTTTTGGTTTCGGTCAAAAGAACCTGGCGCTGGTCTTTCTGGTCCTGGACTATGAGTTTACGGTTCGTCAGATTGCTCCGGTGGAACGCCACGTTGCCCTTTATGTCGCTCGCGGCGTCAATTTTTTCATTGTATTCGTCATGCAAATCCCGGAGTCCGGAGATGTCCACGGTAAGCTGGTTCTGCAGATTTTTCAGGGCTTGCACCTCAAGCACCCCGTCCGCCAAACTGTTGCTCTTCAAAAACACCATAAAAAGATTGCTCCCGATGTGGTCGTTCTTCTGAAGTTCGACCATGATCTTTTCCACTGCCGCTCTTTTATCTTCAATGGACGCCTGGATATCCGTGATGTCGTAACCAAGCGACTCTACCTCCAGGTTCAGTTTCTGAATTGTGATTTCGTCGGCTTTGATATTCAGGTTCAGCTGACTGATATTGCCGTTCAGGCCGGACAACTCTTTCTGCAAGGTTACCCTCTCGCCGGTGGCGCTCTTAAGATTCTGCTTGCTTGCCTCGAGTTCCTTGTTTATCTCCTCGAGTTGTTTCGCCTTTTCCTGGATTTGATTCGCAAGATCGTCCCTTGTAACGGTAGAACTCGAAACCGGAACCGTTGAAGATGATTCCGCCTCCGTTCCGCTCTCTTGGGCCAAGGAAAGAATAGGCAGAACACCGGCGACCATAAGAACCATTACCGATGCAACGCATATTCCGATTTTTAAGCGATTCTTTGGATCCATTTTTATTGTTTCCCGGAAAGTCCTCCTTCGATTTTATCAATGGCTTTTTCAATCCTTTTTATGGTTTCTCCCGGGCCGATGACGTCCATTATATCGAAAGGATCGGGAGATGCGGCCTGGCCGCTCAAAGCTACCCGGAGAGGCCAGAGCACCACTCCCCTTCCTCTCTTTTCTATTACTTCCGAAAGGGCGTTTTTCAGGGAGTCTTTGTCCGGATTCTCGGACTTTATTCCGCTTATGATATCCAAAACTTCCCCCAAAACTTCCTTTATCCCGTTTATGGATTCTTCCTGCCACACGAGGAGCTTGACGTCATAATCCGGAGTCTTGAAGAAAAAACTTCCGATGTCAGTCAGTTCATCCAGAGTTTTCAGCCTCGTGCGTTCTATGTCCACGACTTTCTTCAAAAACTCCCTGGTT
>JBBUAV010000100.1:0-6912 GCA_038058585.1 Patescibacteria group bacterium
TGATGGAGGAGGAAAATATCACCGTATCGCCAGGCTTTATTCTTATGTGGCGGTGTTCGCCGTTTATTATTTTCATCAGACTGGCGTTCGATTCTCCCTGCGCGCCGGTTGAAAGCACCAGGATTTTTTCGTCTTTTGTTTTGCTTATTTCCTCAAGCGGGATAATGGTGCCTTCTTTGGCTTTTATAAACCCGAGGTTCTGGGCTATTTGGACATTGGTTTTCATGGAATAGCCGGAGAGGGCGACTTTCCTTCCGATTTTTTCCGCGATTTTTATTATCTCCGCGATTCTCGTGAGGAGCGAAGCGAAGGTGGCAATAATGATTCTCCCTTCGGCTTTTCTGAATATTTCCTCAAGGTTTTTCTCGACTATTCTTTCGGACATGGAATGTCCCTCTTCTTCGGCGTTCGTGCTATCCACCATGAAGCTATGGATGCCCATCTTCCCGATTCTTTCGAATTCCTCCAGTCCCTGCGGCTCGTCTTTTTCGTTGTAGTCGATCTTAAAATCCGCAAAATGGACGATATTTCCTATCGGGGTTTTAAGCACTACGCCCGTTGTTTCGGGAATATTGTGCGCCACGCCGAAGAACTCCGCCTCAAAAAAATTAGAAAGTTTTATTTTGTCGCCGTCCTTTACGACATGTATCTCGAGCTTCGGGCTGTTCGGGTAATCATCCTGCCTTTTTTCCACTATGGCCTTAGTGAGGGAAGTCGTGTAGATCGGCGGATTTCCCAGTTTTCCTATCAAGTGAGGCAGGGCTCCTATATGGTCGTAATGAGCGTGGGTTAAAATTACGGCCTGAACATTAGCCTTCTTCTTTTCCAAATACGAAATGTTCGGGATTATGTAGTCTATTCCCGGAGTTTCTTCCTCGGGGAACTGGAGCCCGAGGTCAACGATTACGATTTCATTCTTATATTCAAAGAACATGCAATTCCTGCCCACCTCCTCTAGGCCGCCCAGGGGCACGAAACGGAGTGAAGAGTCGTTTCTTGAAATATCAAAACGCGGTTCTTTTCTGTGAACCGGCGCTGTTCTCGTCCTTGAAATTGGATTTCTTCTAATCATTATTTGATTGGTGCCCAGGGTGGCCTGCCTGCCGGCAGGCAGTTGAACCCACATGAGATTGCTCTCACACGCCCCTGGGGTGGGCGCGTCCCGCATCATGTTTGTGCCGCGGGAGAGATTCGAACTCTCATGGCCTTGCGACCGCTGGCTCCTGAAGCCAGTGCGTCTGCCAATTCCGCCACCGCGGCAGGCAGGGTACGGGATAAATCTGCTCGCCTCGCTTAGGCTTCAGCGGAGCGGGCCAACCTGCCCCGTCACCTTAGGAAAACTAACAGCTTTTCTGGCAACTAGTTTTCCTAAGGTGCGGGGTTCCCTGCCCGTCCGGCAGGCGGGCGCCACCTGGGCAATTACCTAAGGACAAAGCCTCATTAAATAGATTTATTGAGTGGTTTTAGCTGTTTCTGGAGGGAGATTCGATTTGTGTCATAATAGCAACTCTTGGCCTCCCGGTCAAGGTTAATCTTCTCTCAGAACTCTTGTTGTCTTAAGATACCATTTCGTGGCGTACGAGAACCTATCCGACGATTCCGACATGAGTCCGCCGTCCGCGCCCTTAAGTCCATTGCCTATGACGAGGGTATACTCCGGTGAATACAGGAATATTGCCGGAATGTCGTTTTGTATCAACCCCTCCAGTTCTCTAAGTTTTGACGTGCGGCTTTCTTCGTTCATGTCCTGGCGTATGGATTCGAGCAGGGAGTCGGCTTTTTTGTTGTTATAAAGGCTTAAATTCAGTCCGGGATAGAATCTTTCGGACGAGTGCCAGAAGGGGAAAAGGTCCGAGGCTGAACCCGGCGCGTTTCCAAAGAGGAGCATTTGATAGTCGCGATTCTTTATTAGGTTTTGCGTTATTTCTTCAACCGGCCGCTCAACCAAATTTATCCTGAAGCCGATTTTCCCCCACCGCTCTTTCAATGCTTCGGCTGTCTTGATCAAGAAATCAACCTGCGGCACGGTGAGGTCTATATTCAGGCTTATTTTTGCGTTTTTCACCGACTTCTCCCTTGCGCCTTCCTCCGTTAATTTCCAGCCTGCTTCGCTTAAAGTATTGCTGGCAAGTTCAAGACCGTTATTGTCGTCCATGGTCGGGTAATCGCGGCCCAAGATCTCCTCCGCGATAGGACCGTATATTATCCGTCCCCTCTCTCCCAGGGATTTCTCCAGTATGTCATTTTTGTCGGTGGCCAGCTCAAGTGCTTGCCTTACGGCTTTGTCTTGGAGAGACAAGCTCTTGCTTTGATTGAGGAATGCCGCGTAGTAATTGGGAAGATAGTAGGATATCGTTTCGTGAGGTCTATTTATTTCGGCCATATTTTGAGGATTCAACCCCGCTACTCCGTCCACCTGCCCGGAGTTGAATTCCTTAATGAGATTCTGCGTTTGAGAGAAGAACCTGAAATTAATGCTCCGTATATTCGGCTTATCGCCGAAATAACCATCCCACGCCTCCAGTTTGTAGGAATCAATGAAACCATTCGGCTTCGTTTCTCTCGCCGCAATTTTGTAAGGCCCGTTTCCCATGGGAGCAAGGTTATATTTGGATAATCTCCAGTTTGCCGCAGGAATATCGGCGAAAAGATGCTTAGGCAGAATGTACAGGTTTCTTATGGTGTCTCCGAGGAAGGCATACGGATTCACTAGTCTTATCTGCATTTCTATCTCACTCATGCGCCTTACCGCAACACCCTGCCACGACTTGAACAGGGGAGAGGAGCTTTCCGGGTCCTGAATTTTTTGGACGGTGAATATGACGTCATCACTGGTCAACTTCTCTCCGTCCTGCCAGCGTAAGTTTTCTTTCAGCCTTATTCTCCATATCCTGCCGTCGTCCGATACGTCAATTTTGTCCGCAACGGAGCTTAGGTTGCTGAAGACCAGGCGAACAATGCTTTTGTCCACATCGCTCCCGGCTGTCACCGGATTTATGTATACAGGTTGCCCAATGAATCCTTCGGTGTATTCTCCGCCGGCGGCGGGTATCGCATGAGTCAGATTGGCGAATGCTAATCCCGTAAGCGCAAGACCGCTTGCCATCGAAGTTGCGAGAGCGAAGAAAAAAATAACCCTTTCTTTCCTGGTGAACGCAGAAAATATTTTCCTGAATGTGTTCATCTTTTTAATTTAGATGGGGATGCCTAAACCCGGTTTACTGGCCGGATACGGCGACATCGGAACGGTTTTAGATGCCGCTCTCCGGGGGCATACGGACGCATTCGTAAGTTAAGCGTAAACCAGTTGATACACGGCAAGACCGACGAAGATAACGGTAAAGACTATGGTAGACACGAATACTATCTTTTCTAAACCGCGCCTCGTCTGATAAAATCCGATACTGTCACCGCCCATAAGGCCGGAAAGACCGGCAGAACGCTCCTGGAGGATTATTAAAACAACCAGAATAACGCCTACGATTATCTGAATTATCGCAACAGTCATTTGTTTTTAAGCGCCATGTGGAAGATCAGATTTATGGTTCCTATTATAAGTGTTCCATAAAGCAGGGACGGAACGTTTTCAATCGTAAGGTTTTGGGAGGTAATGTCAAGAATATAAAGAACCACGGCGTTAACGAGTATTATGCCTAAGCCGAGCGTGAGTACTATTATCGGTCCGAGAACCAACTTGAGGACCGGCTTAAGAATGAAGTTAAGAGCTGTGAGTATGACGGCGATTATGGCCACCTCGCGGAATCCGTCTTCTATTTTGAAGCCGGTGACATAGGCGGTCGTCGCCCACAGTGCGACCATGTTTATCGCAATTGCCGTTATTATTTTAGCCAGCCATCTCATTGCCTTAATTATATCAATAAATCAGAACAGCCCCTCGAGAAGGCTCCGCCCCGTCATTTCTTTTGGTTTTTCTATGCCCATGATTTCCAATATTGTCGGCGCCACATCGGCAAGCGAACCCATTGTTTCCGTGGCATAATTTTTCCAGTTTAAAAATTTTCTACCCCTGAATTCGGGGGAAATCAGGTAAAAGGGGACCGGGTTTGGGTCGTGTTGGCTTTCGGGTAGCCCGGTAGTCGGACTTATCATTTCTTCCGCGTTCCCGTGGTCGGACGTGATTATTATCGTCGTCTGCGGTTTTATGGCGACCTTGAGAACGCGGTCTATTTCTCTGCCTATCGTTCTTACTGCCTCAAGACCGGCGGCGTAATCAGCCGTATGCGCTATCGTGTCCCCGTTGGCATAGTTCACGAGTATAAAATCGAAAGCGTTATTCTGGATCGCCTCGATCAGTCGATCGGTTATCTCCGAGGCCATCATTTCCGGTTTCTTTTCCGGCGCCAGCGTCGAGGCCGACGGGACAAGAACCCTGAACTCGTTTTTAAAAGGATTTTCGACATATCCGTTGAAGAAAAAGGTGATGTGGGCGTATTTATAACTTTCCGCAAGGCGCAGCTGGTTTCTGCCGGCCCTGCTCAATACCAGCCCCAGCGGCTCCTCCACTTTGTCGCCCCCAAAGGCGACCGGGGCATCGAAGTCGTCGCGGTATTTGGTCATGGTCGCTACGTACAGGTTTTTGAATTTCTTGGTCGGAAACTGGTCAAAATTCTTGAGTATGAACGAGGATGCGAGTTGTCTGATACTGTCCTCCCGGAAATTGAAGAAAATCAGGGAGTCATTTTCCTCAAGGGCTTTATTCTCCCCGAAACGCATTGGGGGAAAATATTCCTCCGTAAGTTCCTTATTGTAGGTATCCTGCATGAGCTCGTAAGGACTTGCGACAACGTGGCCCTCCTGTCCGGTTATATTTCCATAGGCCGACTCGGTCAGCTCCCAATTTTGACTCCTATCCATTGCGTAATATCGTCCCGTGAGAGTGGCTACCTTGTCCCAGGGGAGCTGTTTCAGGAAACTCTCTGCGGTTTGCGGGGGACTATCCTTGCCGTCCGAGAAAAGATGGATTTTTATGCGGTCTATTTTTTCCAATTCGGCCATTTTTAGGAGCGCTTGGACGTGGTCAAGGGAAGCGTGAACATTGGCCTTAGTGAGAAGTCCGGCGAGATTCACGGAAGAATTGTTTTCCCTCGCATGCTCGAAGGCTTTTTTTAGTGCCGGATTGCTGAAAAATGTCTTGTCCCGTATGGCCATATTGATTTTCGGATAATACTGGTAGAGAACCTTGCCCGCTCCGAGAGTCAGGTGACCGACCTCGCTGTTGCCAATCTCCCCCCAGGGGAGCCCCACGCCTATGCCCGAAGCCTGCAGGCTTGTGACCGGGAAATTCTCCTCAATCCACCCGAATATTTTGGGGTTTACCGTGTGGATAGGGTTGGTTTCGTCACGGCGGCCTATGCCCCATCCGTCCAGGATTATAAGAACAACGGACTGTTTCATCGCCTTAATTTTAATGGATTTTTGCGGTATTGACTAACCTGGTTTTTCTGGGTTACGATTTTAAATGTAGTAAAAGAGTCAATTAAAAATTCCTAAAAAATTCAGAAACTAATCCAAACTAGCCAATGAAGAATTTAGGGAGAAACACGTATGACAAGTTCGATTCCGCTAATTGCGGTGGTCCTTTTAGTTGGTTTTGCTTCGGGGTATCTTGTCCGCCGTTACTGGGCAGCTAAAAAGCTGGGCTCGATAGAGTCCAGAATCGGAAAGGTCTTAGAGGAATCCGAGTCCAAAGCCAAAGAAACAATATTGGAGGCCAAAGATAAGGCAGCCTCTATTTTGGTCGAATTAAAGAGCGAGGAACGAGAGAGAAAGAAAGAAATTGATGCCATGGAAACCCGGCTTATAAGCCGGGAGGGGGTTTTGGACCAGAGATTGGCGTCTTTGGACGGCAAAGAGAAAGCAATCAAGTCGAGAGAAGATGGCGCCAAGGCAAAAGAAACGGAGATCGAGTCTAAGGAAAAAGAAATACAATCTCGCCTGGAAAAGGCAGCCGGACTTTCCGCGGACGAAGCGAAAGAGGAACTACTGAATCAGATTAAAGAAAAAAGGAGTCAGGATCTCGCGAGAGTCATCGAAAAAATAGACAAGGAAAATCGCGACGAGACGGAAAAGAAGACCTCGGAGATAATAACCTCCGCCCTTCAGAGATATGCGAGATCTCACGTATCCGAGATTACGACTACCAATTTTCCCCTGACCGACGAAGAGCTCAAGGGGAAAATCATAGGCCGGGAGGGCAGGAACATAAGAGCGCTGGAACGGGCGACCGGAGTGGAATTTGTAATAGACGAAACTCCGGACAGCATTGTCATATCGTCTTTCGACCCTTATCGCCGCGAGATAGCGAGGATGGCTCTCGAGAAATTAATAAAAGACGGCAGGATCCAGCCCGCGAAGATAGAGGAGAAGGTGGAGGAGGCGAAAGCCGAGCTTGCCGAAAGGACCTTGCAGATAGGGGAAAACGCCGCCCAGGACATCGGTATATTCGATCTTCCCAAGGAAATATTGCGCCTTTTGGGGAGGCTCCATTTCAGGACCAGTTATGGCCAGAACGTTCTTACTCACTCACTGGAGATGGCCTATCTTGCCGGAACAATGGCGGCAGAACTGGGTTTGAACGTTGAGATAGCGAAGAAGGGAGCCCTTCTCCACGACATAGGGAAAGCCATTGACCACGAGGTGGAAGGAACGCACGTTGATCTTGGCAGAAAGATTCTTAAGAAATACAGCATAGACGAAAAGGTAATAGAGGCCATGCAGTCCCACCACGAAGATTATCCCTACGCTATCCCGGAAGCCTATATTGTCACCGCTGCCGACGTTTTGTCCGCGGCGAGGCCGGGAGCCAGGCGCGGCACGCTCGAGAACTATATAAAAAGACTCGCTGACCTCGAAAAGATAGCAATGGAATTTCCGGGAGTTAAGAACGCCTAT
>JBBUAV010000101.1:0-3545 GCA_038058585.1 Patescibacteria group bacterium
ACATATCCCGGCGGCGAGCCGATGAGCCGGCTTGTGGTGTGGCGTTCCATATACTCCGACATATCTATCCTTATGAGAGCCTTTTCGTCATTGAACATAAATTCGGCAAGCGCTTTCGCAAGCTCCGTCTTACCGACACCGGTGGGGCCGAGAAGCATGAAAGATCCCAAGGGCCTGTTTTCGTCAGCCAGTCCGGCCCTCGCCCGACGAAGGGCTCCCGCAACGGCGCTTATGCCTTCTTCCTGGCCCACAACTCTTTTCCCCAGCTCTTCTTCTATCTTCAAAAGCTTATCGCTTTCCGACTCCAGCATGCGCCTCAGGGGAATGCCGGTCCAAACGGAGACAATCGCCGCAATATCTTCCTTGTCAACGGCCTCTTTTAAGAATCTGCCGTCTCCGTCCGCAATTTTTGAAATTTTTTGCTTCTTCGTCATAAGGCCAAAATTTTTCTTTTCAAAAATATCGAAGTCTTTCTCGGTTTGCGGAAGTTCTCCGTAAATAATCTGGGCCACCCGCTCCAGATTGCCCTCCCTTTCCGCAATCTCGGCTTCGCGCCGCAGGTTATCAACTTTCTGCCGCAATTGGTGCAGGGTTTCGAATTTTATCTTCTCGGAATGCCATTTCGCGGAAAGTTCGTCGTTTTTGGACTTCAAACCCCTTAGCTCCTTGTCTATTTCCTTGAGACGCTCGGATTCTTTTTTGCCTTCCTTGGTCAAAGCCTGACGCTCGACTTCAAGCCTAGTTATGGCCCTCCGGACCCCGTCTATCTCTTTCGGCAAACTCTCGGTTTCAAGACGCCTCGCGGCGGACGCTTCGTCTATAAGGTCCACCGCCTTGTCCGGCAAGAATCTGTCGGTTATGTATCGGGCCGACAAGTTAACCGCCTCCACTATGGCTTCGTCGCTAATCCTCAATCCGTGATGTATTTCATATTTCTCTTTCAGTCCACGCAGGATGGCCACGGAATCGTCTATGGACGGCTCCTCGATAATGATGGGCTGGAACCTTCTCTCGAGCGCCGGATCTTTTTCTATGTAGCGCTGATATTCCCTGATGGTCGTCGCGCCGATAGCATGGAGTTCTCCGCGCGAAAGAGCCGGTTTCAAAAGATTTGACGCGTCCACGGCGCCCTCTGCGGCTCCGGCGCCGACAATGGTGTGGATCTCGTCTATAAACAGTATTATCTGGCCGGCGGCGGTCTTTATTTCCTTCACAAAGGCCTTAAGGCGGTCCTCAAATTCTCCCCGGAATTTTGTGCCGGCTATGAGCGCCCCGAGATCAAGCATCAAAACCTGCTTGTCTTTGAGCGGCTCCGGAACGTCTCCCTGGACTATCCTCTGCGCAAGACCTTCCACTATTGCCGTTTTTCCGACTCCCGGCTCGCCTATTAGAACCGGATTATTCTTGGTTCTCCTCGACAAAACCTGCATTACTCGCCTCAATTCGTCTTCGCGTCCTATGACCGGGTCAAGCTCCCCCGCTTTGGCTTTATCGCTTATGTTTATGGCGTATTTCTCGAAAACCTGAAATTTGGTTTCCGGAGTTTCGTCCGTGACCCTTGTCGAGCCCCTGAGCTGCGCCAATATCCTAAAAGATGCGTCGCGTTTCACGCCGAAACGCTCCAGGGTGTCCCTGGCCAGGGAAGAGGTGTCGAGAACACCCAATAAGAGGTGCTCGCAAGAAACGAATTCATCCTTCTGCTGCGTGGCAATTTTTGACGCCTGATCCAGAACCTTCATCAGCTCCTGGGAAAGGTAAAGTTGTCCGACGGTAGAGCTGCCGACAAGCTTGGGTATACGATCAAGCTCGAGCTCGATCTGCTCGGCGAGTTTCTCTATATTCACGCCGGAACGGCCGAGCATCGGCACAACAAGCGACTGGGCGTCCTCAAGGAGGGCCGACAAAAGGTGCAAGGCCTTGAGCTCGCCGTGGGTTTTTTTGGCCGCCAATTCCTGGGCATTCTGTAATGCCTCCTGGGCCTTTATTGTAAAACGATGAAAGCTGGGCATCTGTTCTGTATTATCTATAAAATTATCCCCTAATTATTGGATGGAAAAACTGCGGTAGGGGTTAACTTATATTATACGATTTATGAGCCTAAAAGTTTCCGATTGTTTAGATTATAGACAAAAAAATATTATTGTCAATCTGATACTTAGATTGCCAATAGGTGACCGGTGAAAATTCTTGCCGCAACTATTTTACTCGGCAGGCCTCTTCTCGAGTGTAACTTGAAGGGTAATTTCTTTCCCTTGCCTGTTTATCTCCAACGATACCGTATCCCCAACAGAAAACTGCGAAATAACGCTTCCCAGGGGGTTATCTTTGTCTATGCGCTTGCCGTTAATCTCAAGTATTATGTCTTCCGCCAGAACACCCGCTTTCGCCGCAGGAGAATCGGGCGTTACTGCCGGGCCGTCATTCGAACCCCTTACAAGCGCTCCGTAGTCAACCTGAAGCTTCTGTTTCTCCGCAATGTCCGGAGTAATGGCCATATAGCGGACGCCCAAAAAAGCTATTTCTATTTTCCCGCTCTTCTTAACAGACTCTATGGAACGCTTCGCCCTGTTTATTGGTATCGCAAAGCCTATGTTTTCCGCATTCGAGGCGACAGCCGTATTTATGCCTACAACCCTCCCTTGGAGGTCAAGGAGCGGCCCGCCTGAATTGCCGGGATTAATGGCGGCATCGGTCTGAATAACGCCCTGAATGGTTTCCTCCCCCACGCCGGGACCGGAAGCCGTCACCGTTCTCGAAAGACCCGATATCACCCCTACCGATACCGTATTCCTGTATTCACCAAGAGCATTACCTATGGCAATGGCCGTCTGGCCCAAATTAACGGTGTCCGAGTCTCCCAACTCAACTGTCGGAAAATTATTCACGTCTATCTTTATAACGGCCAGATCCTGGACGGGGTCTCTCGCCAATACTTTAGCGTCATATTTTTTGCCGTCGTTCGTGAAAACCGTATATGAGGCCTTAGTGTCGGAGACAACGTGCTTATTCGTCAAGATCAATCCGTCGGGGGATATCACAAACCCGCTCCCGCTGCCCACTTCCCGCAACTCGGTTCCTTTCTCGCAGGGCTGCGAGAAGAAAAAGTCGTTGCCGAAAAATTGCTGGAACTGCGGAGGCAAATCGGAAAATGGACTATACGGACATTGTTCGATTATGGGTACATTTTTGGAGACGGTTATGGAAACCACGGCCGGTGAAACTTTTTTCACGGCCTCCACGACCGCTTTTTCGTAATCTATAACTGGTTTGTAAAGAGGCTGTTTTTCGGAATCACTAATGCTATCGATTCCCGCTGAGGAGGTGGGTTTTTCAATACCCTTAAAAAAAGGAGAGATTATGTTCTTGAACAGATCTTCCAAAACATTCGCCTGGGCGCGGTGCGTGTTGAAAAAAGATCCGATAAGAATGCCTGCCGCAAGCACGGCAGCAAACACTATAAGGTTTCTGCCGTTCCATGGTTTTTGGGGATTCATATGAAAATTATACGAAAAGAGGGCAAAAAAGTTACTTTCTTCGATCCTCCA
>JBBUAV010000102.1:0-3747 GCA_038058585.1 Patescibacteria group bacterium
AAAAGATTCCCGGAGGAAGAATATTCAGCATCTCTTTTTCGGAGCAAACCGTTAACACCCGCCTTTGGACATGGGGTTCCGCCTGGCACGCGTTCGAGGACAGGCCTATTTTGGGGTGGGGTCCGGAGAATTTCAGCGCCGCCTTCGATAAATATTTCGACCCCAGACATTATGTGCCCGGCCAAGATACGGAAACATGGTTCGATAGGGCCCACAATTTGTTATTTGACTATCTGGCAGAGACCGGCGTGGTGGGTGCATTAAGTTACCTGTCTATATTCGTAGTTCTTTTGCTTGGTCTTTTTAAAAATGCCTGGCGTGAGCGGACCAATGACCAGTCCCTCACCCATAAAAGCGTCCAGGCCCTGATGTTTTCGCTTCCAATTGGATATCTTGTTCAAGGTGTGGCCATATTCGAAGTTTTACCGATGTATCTCAACGTCTTCTTATTTTGGGCATTCGGGTTTTATTATCTTTACGGCAGACTAACGCAAAAAAATGGATAATTTAACCAGGAAAATAATAGGCGTCTTAATATGCGTTTTTATCCTATCGATAGCGTATTACGGAACATACTTGCCGCTTAAAAAATCGAGGAGTTTTATAGAAGCAATGAAAAGTATGCGCTACGCGAAATCTGTCGACGATTTCAAAAGTATTGCTTCGGTTCCACTTGATATTCCTTCGCCTATCGGACAAGAAGAATTAGTGAGAAATATAGCCAATGCTGCCTTGAATTTAGTGCAGCGCACTGACGACACGGCGATAATAAATGCGGTGATGGATTTCATTGAGGAAAGATATCGTCCGGTGATAGATCGTGGCAGGGGGATGAGTTTCGAGCAAAATCTCTACATTCTTGGGGCCATGAACGAAACTGCTTTCGTGAAAACAAAAGAGAAAAAATATTTTGACGCTGCCAAGATTTATTACAGCATGGGGCTGGAACTCGGTCCCAAACGGCCGCAGTTTCTGTATGGAATGTTTGATATTTACCGATTGGAAGGTAATGTTGACGGCGCGAAAGGCATAGCCGAACGCATATTGAGCCAATGGCCCAACGACGCAAGGATTGGGGAAGGATTAAACGATTTCTTGGCGAAAATATTGACAAAAAATCAGTAAAAAGTTATTAATTTACTGATGAAGAAGGCGCTTATAACCGGCATTACTGGCCAGGACGGCAGCTACCTAGCCGAGCTTCTTTTAAATAAGGGATATGAAGTCCATGGGGTGATTCGCCGGGCTTCGACTTTTAATACGGAGCGCATAGACCATATTTATCAGGATCCGCACGAAGAAAAAAGGAGACTGTTTCTCCATTATGGAGACCTGGCCGACGCGAATACGATAAGAAAACTCATATACAAGATTCAACCCGAGGAAATTTATAATCTCGGTGCTCAGTCGCACGTTAGGGTTTCATTTGATATTCCGGAATATACGGCCAACATAACCGGAGTGGGCACATTAAGGATGCTTGAGGCTATAAAGGACTACGAAGAATATAGCGGAAAGAAGGTCAAATTCTATCAGGCTTCAAGCTCGGAAATGTTCGGCGCAGTTCCTCCTCCTCAGAATGAGAACACCGTTTTTTATCCAAGGAGTCCTTATGGCACAGCCAAGGTTTTCTCATTTCATACTGTCCGCAACTACCGCGAGGCATACGGCATATTCGCGGCTAACGGAATACTTTTTAACCATGAATCCGAGAGACGCGGTGAGACTTTCGTCACGAGAAAAATAACGCGCGGCATATCAAGAATATTGTCGGGCTTGGACAAAAAACTGTTTTTGGGGAATCTCGACGCAAGGCGCGACTGGGGTTATGCGCCGGAATATTGTGAGGCAATGTGGATGATACTACAGCATCCGGAACCGGAAGATTTCGTAATAGGTACCGGAGAGTCGCACTCCGTGCGCGAGTTTGTGGAACTGGCCTTTAAGCACGTTGGAATTTCAAATTGGCAGGATTATGTTGGCATCGACCCGCGCTACTATCGTCCGACGGAAGTTGAGAATCTCGTAGCCGATTTCAGTAAAGCAAAAAACAAACTCGGTTGGGAACCGAAGAAAAAGTTTGAGGATATCGTGAAGATCATGCTCAAGCATGACCTTAAGAAGCATAACCTTCACGATTACGCCGAGAAGATCAAGGTTTCGTGAAGATCGGACCCAGGATAATAGGACCCCGTCTTTCTCAATTGGTGATATCCTTATGTGAAGGAGATGCCATAGAAAGCCGGATTTAGGCAATAAAAAATACATAGCCCGACCCATGTGGGTTGGGCTGTTGGTTCCGGTTTCCCTGTTACTTTTCCTGAAAATATTTATCGACGAACTGCCGATGGCAGTCGGCGAGAAACCCGTCGGGTACGTGTTCGAAAAAGCGGGCAGTTTCGGTTTCCTTGATTTCTCCGAGCGGTTCACAGACACAGACGATTGATGTCGGAAAACCGTAGCGATGCTCGCCAGGCTTCCATTTGTACACCTCCAGAATTTTCTTGAGGTGTACTTTGTAACCGAGTTCCCTCTTCACGACGCGGTTGTAGGCGTCATCGATCGACTGTGCATTACACGGTATGTATCCGCCGGGAATGTGCCAGCCGTTCCAGTGCTCGTCAACGCGGTGGACGAGGAAAACTTTACCGTCTTTCTCGACGAGAACTTCCACGGCGGCAAAAGATCCTCATGTGCCGTGAAAATCCTCAAAAGTTCCCTCGGGCAGAAAGTGATTATTTTGGGCAATGTCCCGCAGATCTTTGCGGAATCTTTCAATTCTCTCCGGGGTCCACTCAGACTCAGATGTGGAGATTTTCCTTTCGTATACGGGATTAGAAAAGCTGCGCAAATTTTAATCTACTCTTTCCAAAATATCAAATTGGTGATAAAATAATGCAAACGAACAAATGGATTTAAAGGACAAGAAAATTTTAGTGACGGGCGGTTCCGGGTTTTTGGGTTCACATGTCGTTGAGGAGCTTTTAGTGCAAGGCGTGTCGCGGAAAAACATTTTTGTTCCGCATTCGAACAAATATGATTTGCGCGAACGGAAAGCGTGTGAAGAGGTCGTGCGCGGTAAAGATCTTGTAATACACTTGGCCGCCAAGGTTGGCGGCATTGGTTTTAACGAAGACAAACCAGCCGAACTTTTCTACGACAATATCATGATGGGGGCGCAGATCATGGATTCCGCATATCGCGCCGGGGTGAAAAAGTTTGTCGGACTGGGGACAATTTGCAGCTATCCAAAATTCGCGCCGACGCCCTTCAAAGAATCCGACATCTGGAACGGCTATCCCGAAGAAACGAATGCCGCTTATGGGCTCGCCAAAAAAATGCTCCTCGTTCAGGCGCAGGCCTATAGAAAGCAATATGGTTTTAACGCCATAACCCTCTTTCCGGTTAATTTGTATGGCCCAGGCGACAATTTTAATCCGTCCAAATCGCACGTGATTCCGGCATTGATTAAAAAGGTGTACGACGCCCGAAAAGAGGGCGGAGATTATGTTGAGCTTTGGGGGACCGGCAAACCGACGAGGGAATTTTTGTTCGTTGAAGACGCGGCCAGAGGTATAGTTCTCGCGACGGAGAAATACGATAAACCTGACCCGGTAAATTTGGGGTCCGGCAGAGAAATTTCCGTAAGAGACCTTATTAAGCTGATTTGTAAAACTATGGATTTTAAGGGAGAAGTGCGGTGGGACAGATCCAAGCCGGACGGCCAGCCGCGGCGTTTGCTTGATA
>JBBUAV010000103.1:0-2661 GCA_038058585.1 Patescibacteria group bacterium
CCCAAAATTACGTTCGCCGACTTCCTCCCGATTCCGGGTATGGTAACCATCTCTTTCATAGTCTTGGGTAACCTGCCGTGAAATCTGTTCTTGAGCATCTTGGCCGCCGACAAAATGTTTTTGGCCTTGTTTCTGTAAAAACCTGTTGATCTTATGTCTTTTTCGAACTTATTCCGGCTGGCCCCAATATAGTCGTCCAGTTTGCGGTATTTCTTAAAAAGCTTATCCGTAACTTCATTTACCTTCTTGTCGGTACACTGCGCGGAAAGAACCACTGCCACAAAAAGTTCCCAGGGATTCGAATACCTCAGGACTATCCTGGACTTCGGGAAAAGCCTTTCAAGTTTTCTTATTATTTTTGCCGCCCTTTTTCTCAAACGCGGCAAATCTATCCCGGAGATCATGAATAAATTATAACTTCCAAAATAAATACCATAAATAAGCCGGGACTTGACAAAAAACACCTACTGGATTATCATCAGTCCAAACTTAATAAAAGGTACGATCCCCATAAGCGGGGGTTTTTTATTTGAGCAAAATGAGTAAATTATTGTTATTGATAGCGGTTGTCTCTTTCGTCTTCAATCCGTCCCCCTCCAGGGTGACTAATGCGGACGCAGTGGAACCGCCTATAGACAAAATCGCTTACGTCTCAGAGGTCTGGGTAACGGCTTATTCGAGCACGCCGGAAGAGACCGACGATACTCCTTTTATAACCGCCTCCGGAAAGGGCGTTAGAGACGGTATCGTAGCCGCAAATTTCCTGCCGATCGGAACCAGGGTAAAAATACCGGCTGTTTTCGGAGATAAGATATTCACAGTTGAAGACAGGATGCACCCCAGAAAAAAGAACGTGATGGATGTCTGGATGCCCTCAAAAGGAGAGGCCCTGAAGTTCGGAGCGTATTATACGGAAATAGCGGTGCTGGAACAATAGACGCCGCGGCATTACCGCCAAAACGACCTTGCGCTAAAACGCGGGTCGTTTTAGTTTTAATGAACGATGCGTAAGGTGCTCACGCAAAAATTTTTCGACCATCCAACTCTTTCCGTCGCACACGGTCTCCTCGGCAAATTTCTTGTAAGAAAAATAGGCGGAAGAACAATTCCGGTGATGATAACCGAGGTCGAGGCATACGACGGTCCGCGCGACCGGGCTTCTCACGCAAGCAGGGGTGAAACGGAGCGGAACAAGCCGATGTTCGGCGGGGCGGGAAGTTTTTACGTTTATTTCACCTACGGGATGCACTGGATGCTCAATATCGTAACCGGTCCGGAGGGATATCCGGCAGCCGTGCTTATAAGAGGGGGGTTGGTCGTTAAAAATAACCGCTCTCGCGGGAAAAATCTCCGAGGACCGGCGGTGCTGACCCGCTATTTGAAGATCGGGAGAAAATTCAACAATCTCAAAGCCAGCAGAAAAAACGGATTATGGTTTGAGGATAGGGGCGTAAAGACGGAGGGGTCTAAAATTAAAAAGGGCCGGCGCGTCGGGGTTGATCACGCCGGCAAATGGGCCGCAAAGCCGTACAATTTCAGCCTATCCGTTCACTAGGGCTGGAGAATGTCTTCCGTACGCCCGTTTATTGAAATTAAAACCTCCTTTACCGTTGGAAATTGCTTCAATGTGTTCACTATCTGAGAACGTATGGCCGCTACCCGACAGGAACCTCCGACTGCCCGTTCAAGAGTTTCGTCAAAGTCAACTCTGGCTATGCCGTTTTGTATCGTAAGCGCCTGAATCCTGACTCCGGCATTGATACTTGTAAAAAAACTTCCGTTTTTCTCCGCGTCCGTCGGACCTGCCAATAACTCCTCAAGAGCCGCGCGAGCGGGCGCCGAAGTTTTTTCCACCCTCCTTTCGACTGCATAAACCAGACTGCAATCTTCGGCTCCCGGATTTTTGGCTTCGTTGCCGAAATAAGCTTTTATAATCTGAGTTCCGGCTGCCGCGAAACTCACCGGCAGCGCAAATTCAACGTCATTTTCCGGAAGTCCCGAAGGGTTGTCTTTTTTAAGCACGAGTGTACCCGTCGAGTATTTTGGTGTTTTGAAAACTATGGATGCCTTGAATGGCACGAAGTTCTCGGTCATCCAGTCATCCTGCGCCTCGGCTATGCCGATTCCCAAGCTCGTCACATCGCCATCAAGAACGCTTATCGGAAAAGATGCTTCAAAAAACCAGTATCCGCGGGCTTCTCCTTTCACGATCACTGGGCTAGATATAGCCTCACCAGAGGTGGGACTCGACACCCGAATCAGATTATCCAAATCTTCGTTCTTGCCGCCGTTGCCGATGTAGGAAATTTTATATATCACGCCGGCTTTGTCGTCGGTAACGTAGGCTATCCCGTCAGGCTGCGCCACGACGGCAACCGGCCTGCCCAGCGCCCCCGCGCCGGCAAGCCAGCCGGTGACAAAATCCTCCGCGCCAAGATAATTGCCGTCTTTGTCCAATTTCATCCTTACGAGCTTATATCCGGTCGGAACGCTGCGATTCCAGGAACCGTGATAAGCAACTATAAGATCGTTCCGGTAATCATCGGGCCAGCCATCATCGGGTATAAAAGCAAGCCCGAGGGGCGCCGAGTGCGCCGGAATATCAATATAACTCGGGGTTTCAAAAGGCTTCATGCAGGGATTGCGGAAATAGGTATTCTT
>JBBUAV010000104.1:0-4106 GCA_038058585.1 Patescibacteria group bacterium
TTTACGAATGGTTTTTTGCCGGATGCGGATTCTTGCTGCGCTATTTCCGCTTCGTGATGGGGGAACCTAAGGTCAACCCCTCCGCCATGCATTTCGTATTGCGGCCCGAAGAAGCTTTCCGTAATAGCCGTGTCTTCTATGTGCCATCCCGGACGTCCGTCGCCCAGATCGGTTTTCCACGACGGTTCTCCCGGCTTGGAGAATTTCCACAGGCAAAAATCTCCCTTGTTTCTTTTTTTGCCGCTTGAATCAATCCGGCTTGTGGCGTCCTCCGCCTGCTCTATCGTCCGGTGGGCGAGCTTTCCGTATTCCGGAAATTTCTTGAGATCGAAATACCAGCCGTCCCCGCCGATCTTATAGGCGCATCCCTTTTTAATCAGGGTTTTCACCTGTTTTATTATTTGGGGGATAAAATCGGTGGCGCGCGCATACCGGTCCACGAAAATATTGCCGAGATCCTTCATGTTCTTTCTGAAAACGGCCTCGAATTTTCTGCTTATCAACTTCCAGTTTTTGCCCTCTTTTTGCGCCCTCGATATTATTTTGTCGTCAATATCGGTTATGTTTTGCAGGTAGTATGTTTTCACCCCGCACCCGCGCAAATACCTGACGAATAGGTCGAAAACGGTGAATGTCCGGGCATTCCCTATATGCACGTAGTCGTAAACCGTCGGTCCGCACACAAAAAGCCTGAGCCCCTGCTTCGGGGCCTTGGGAAGCGGTTCTTTCTTACCGGAGAGTGTGTTGAAAATCTTTACGCCCATGCGTTCAAATCCAGCCCCTCTTCTTGAAGTAAGTTATTAGGGTTACCATCGACACCGCCATTGCCCCGAAGACCATCCAAAAGGCGCCGGGAGTATCGGAAAGGGGAGTCCCCGGCGTGTTCATGCTGAAAATGGCGGCGAGGAGCATGAACGGAAATGTCATAAAAGAAAGAGTTGTGAATGTTCTCATCACCTCGTTTATTTTGAGGTTCATCAGCTGGTTGTTGGTGTCTTCAAAATCGGAGACGGCTTCCCGGTAGGCATCAAGCTGATCCACGATCTTCAGATGGTCGCCCACGAGGTCGTTGAGATACGGAAGGGAGTTTTCGCCCCAGAATTTTACCCCCTTTCCGGCAAGAGATTTTAAGATCGGGCTCTGATGATTGACTACTATCCTGTATTCGGAAATATCCCTCTTGAGCCTTGATACCCGCTTCAGCACTTCCTTTTCCTGGTTCTTGAAGATATGCCTTCCTATTTCTTCCGCTTTTTCCCCTATGTGGCGCAGCTGCCTTTCCTGATAGCCTAGGAGGTGTTCAATAAGCTCATAGGTTGCGTTAAGCGAGTTGCCGGCATTTTTAATCTTGATTCCCTCAAGTGCCGTTATGTCTTCGTACCTTACCGTTACAACGGAGTTTTTGGTTATTATGAAATCCAATTCCGTGCGCCTGGACGATTCCTCCTTCTCGTCGTAGACGGGGAAGTAGTAGATCATGTACATATAGTCTTTATAGAGTTCCACGCGCGAGCGGGCCGACGGGCTTCTCAGTTCTTCAAGAATTATCGGATGTATGCGGAATTCTTTCTGCAGGCGCTCCAGGTCTTTCGGGGTTGGATTTTTGATGTCCACCCATTTAGCCGATGTTTTTATGCTCATAGGGAGATTATAACCCATTTAACCCCCGAATATAAAAGAATCGGGCTCATCAGCACTCTTGACAGTGGATTGCCAATGAGAATATGATTTACTGACAATGGAAGAGAGAAAGACCAGAGTTCTGGAAGCCGCAGTCGAAAGCTTTATAGAAACCGGCTTGCCGGTGAGTTCAAGCTGGCTTTTCCGCCATTACGATTTCGGCATAAAACCGGCCATGATCCGCCTGGAACTGGAAGATCTTTCGGACAGGGGATATCTTCTCCAGCCATATCACTCCGCCGGCAGGGTTCCGTCCGACAAGGGATATGAATTTTTTGCCGAAATGATCCTGGAAACAGAAAATTTCTCCGTGGCGGCCCGGGACGATAAATTCTCCCGTTTATTCGAGGAAAGGGCTTGGGACGAATTTCTCGGCGGAATTTCTTCGTCGCTCGGAATACTCGGTGTTTTGAGGGACAATGCCGAGATGCATAAAACCGGACTGGAGAATCTCATAGGAAACCTGAAGGAAGAAACCCTGAATGACGTTAAGTCCATAATCCGCGATTTCGCCGAAATCGACACGAGGATCGAAAAACTGAGTTCGGGGCCCGAAGAGCTCGACACCCCATCGGTCTTCATAGGCAGGAAAAGTCCGCTTACTAAAAGCGACAAGCTTGCAATAATTGCCGGAGAGTACGATTGCGGAGAGAATAAGGTCTTTCTTTTCGCGGTCGGTCCAAAGCGCATGAATTACAGAAAGGCGTTGAGGATTTTTAAAAATTTAAATGGATAACAAGGAAGACAAAAACAAGATAGACATAGACAAAGAAGCAGGGGACAAGCTTGCCGCTTGCGAGAAAACAAGGGACGAATATCTTGCCGGCTGGCAGAGGGCCAAGGCCGACTTCATAAACTATAAAAAAGAAGAACTTGCCCGCCTTCAGGATGTCGCCCGCTACGGAAACGAAGAGTTGATAGGAGAACTTATAACGGTTCTCGATAATTTCGACCTCGGATTAAGGGTAATGGAAAGATCCGGCGCGGCGGACAAGGGAATTTACATGATACGGGCGCAGATCGAGGATATTCTGAAAAAAAGAGGGCTGAAAAAAATAAAGATAAGCCCGGGCGAGAAATTCAATCCGGCAGTGGCCGAATCCGTCGCCGAAGCCGAATCGGATAAACCTCCGGGGACAATCCTCGAAGAGATAGAAACCGGATACAGGCTTTATGATAAAATACTGAGGCCTGCAAGGGTGAAGATAAGCAAGAATACAGAAAATAAAAAATAAAAATCAGAAAATATAAAAACTGTGCCAAAAATTTTTCCGCCAAAGGCGGATCCGCCTCGGGCGGAGGGAATAATGAATAGAAGGCCGCGCTTAAAGACAATATATAAAACATAAACATCATGAGCAAAATACTAGGGATAGACCTGGGAACAACCAATTCGGCGGTGTCGGTCGTTGAGGGAGGAGAACCGAGAATCCTCGAGAATACGGAAGGCAACCGCACCACGCCGTCCATAGTCGCCATAAGTAAAACCGGGGAAAGGCTCGTTGGGCTTTTGGCCAAGCGCCAGTCGATTACCAATCCGCAAAATACCGTATTCTCGGTGAAACGGCTGATCGGCCGCAAGTTTTCCGACCCCGAAGTCCAGCACGATAAGGCGTGGCTGCCTTTCGAAATGAGAGCCGGCGAACACGGAGGAGTCGAAGTTAAAATGGGAGATACCTGGTATTCTCCGGAGCAGATATCGGCCATGGTTTTGCAAAAACTCAAGGCCGACGCGGAGGCCAAACTCGGAGAGAAGGTGGAGGAAGCCGTCATAACCGTTCCTGCTTATTTCGACGACTCGCAAAGACAGGCTACCAAAAACGCCGGAGAGATAGCCGGTTTCAAGGTGAGGAGAATAATAAACGAACCGACCGCCGCCGCTCTTTCCTACGGCCTCAATAAGCAAAAGAACGAGAAAATCGTTGTTTACGATTTCGGCGGCGGAACGTTCGACGTATCGGTCCTTGAAGTGGGCGACAACACCGTCGAAGTGAAGGCGACGGGCGGCGACACGCACCTCGGCGGAGACGATTTTGACAAAAAAATAAACGAATACCTCGTCGCCGAGTACAGGAAGCAGGAAGGCATAGATATTTCCAAAGACCCGCTTGCCCTGCAGCGCCTAAAGGAGGCGGCAGAGCGGGCAAAACACGAACTTTCCACGGCAACGGAAACCGAGATCAATCTGCCCTACGTTACGTCCGACGCTTCCGGTCCGAAGCATTTTTTGATGAAACTTACGAGAGCTAAGCTTGAAAGCCTGGTTCAGGATTATGTCGAGCGTTCCATAAAGCTTACGGAAGAAACCGTGACTGCCCCCTCGCCAAAGGGTGCAGGATTTAAATTGTCGGATATAAACGAGGTGATAATGGTCGGCGGACAGACTAGGATGCCGGCTATTACGGAGGCGGTGAAGAAACTTTTCG